>JAPSIT010000118.1 GCA_031178585.1 Arthrobacter sp. | reverse complement strand
GATGCCGTGGGCGGCAGCGATATCGGCCAGGGTGTCCGCGTGGAGGTGGGGCAGACCCAGGTAGCCGTGGACATTAGCCTGGTGGCCCAGTACGGCGTGCCGCTGCAGCAACTGGCGCAGAAGGTGCGAGCCGCGGTCTACAGCGCCGTGGAGCAGTTCGTCGGACTGGATGTCATCGAAGTCAATGTGGAAATCAATGACGTTCACGTGCCCGGGCTCAATGACGCGAAAACGACGGCGGAGAAGTCCGCCCGGCAGCCGGCGCCGTGAGGACCATCGGAGAACCTGGAGGCAGGGCAAAAATGAGCAACACCGTAGTCGGCATGGCCGTGGGCGCGGCCCTGGCATGGGCGGCATTGGTATTCGAATTCTGGGGATTCCTGCTGATGGCCGTGTTCCTGGCCGTCGGCGCCCTGATCGGCCGTGCCGCGGACGGCAAACTCGATCTGCGCGGTGTCCGCGACGCACTGACCGGACGCCGCTCCTCTTCATGACTGCCGCTGATGCCGCGGCTCCGGCCCGCGGAGCAGAGCGCCGGCTCTCGGGACACAACCGCGTCAGCACGCAGGCCCTGACCAGCACGGCCCAGGGGGTGGCCGGGGAGGTCCTTGGCGTTTCCCCTACGCTCATCCGGGCAAGCTGGCGGGATGACCAGGGCTATCTGGCGCTCTCGCTGGCCCTGCCCATCAGCATTCCTTCGCTGACCCGGGTCCTGCATGATCCGCAGCTGGTGGCCGGCTTCGGCGGTTCTATCTGGGAGCGGATCCACGCAGCCAAAGGAGAAATCCTGGACCGGGTCACGCAGATCAGCGGGTCCACCCTGAGCCGGGTGGATATCCGCGTGACCGGAATCCGGATCCAGGGCGGAGGCCGCGTTCGATGAGCGGCACCGACTACCAAAGACACTATGACGGCCCGGCCACTGCCCACGAGGCCGGGGACCGCTTCAACGACCGGCTGGCCCTGCGCGAAACCCGCAGCTCCCGGGCCCCGGCAGCGATCATCGCCGCGGTCCTGGTCTCGCTTGTCTGTCTCTACGTCCTGCTCGAAGCCGCGCTGAAGGCCATCGGGCAACCCGCCTGGCTGCTGGAAGCCCGGGACTTTGCTGCCTGGCTGAACCAGCTGCCCCGGAACGTGCCCACGCTGATCCTGGGGACCACCGGCGTGCTGATCCTCTTCGCCGGCCTGTTCTTCTTCCTGCAGGGTGTGCTGCCCGGCCATCTGCACCGCCACATCCTGCCCAGCCGGCGCGGAATCGCCGTCGTGGACGACGAAGTACTGGCCTCCTCGCTGGCCCGCCGTGCCCGGACTAGGGCGAATGTGACCGAGGAGCAGGTGCTCGTGACGATTTCCCGTGCGCTCGTGGAGGTCCAGGTGCGTCCTACTTCCGGCATTCCGGTGGAGGAGGCCGCGATCCAGTCGGTGGTGGAGGACGAGTTGCTGCGCTCGCACATCGATCCCATGCCCGAGGTCCGGGTCCGGGTCTCGACGTCGGGAGTGGTGGGCCAATGAATGAGACTCCGCGGGCTCTCAACCGCGTGCTGCTGACCCTGATCGGACTGCTGCTGATCGCCGTCGGCGCCACCACAGTGGCACTGGCCGCCGTTCCGGCTTTGGCCGGCAGCTGGCAGACGCTGACGCGCCGGGCCGGGGCAGCCACCGACAATCTGCTGGCCGCGACCACCTTGCCGGGCCAGCGGGACAGCTGGCTGTGGATAGTGCTGGCGCTGGTGATGATTGTGCTGATTGTGCTGATGGTCGCTTGGGTGGCGCAGCAGGGCAAAGGCAGGGCCAGTACCATTGCCGCGGATTACAACGACGACGGCGGCCCGGGCGCCGTTGAGCTGAGCGCTGCGGTGGCGGAACAGGCACTCAAGGCTGCCCTGCAGGAGCACGAGGAAATCCTGCACGCCACGGTCGTCGCTTACATATTCCGGGGTACACCGGGTCTGCGCATCAGGGTCCTGCCGCGCAAGGGCGTGTCGCCGTATCTGATAGCCGAGCAGGTATCGGATCTGGTGGAGGCCCTGGATCTGGTCATCGGGCGGCAGACTCCTGTGGTCATCAGCATCGGAGCCAGCGCGCGCGCCCGGCTGGGGCGCACCGAACGCGTCCACTGATTCATCGCCAGTGGCTCCGGCCGGCTCCGCCAGACCGGCGGGATCCGTGGCTTGCATCACAATTCGGTATCAAAGGCTACCGGCTGGTAAAACGTTCTTGTCTTGCGGTGCGTAAGCGTTTACGTTTCAAATACCCGATCCACACCTGGTGGCTTACTGCTGCTTTGTCCAGTTCACTCGCGGCCACCTGACAAAGGAGTCACATCATGGGATTTGTCCGCTCGAAAAAGGCAGTTCTGCCGTTGGCAACGCTCAGTGCGCTGGCCCTCACCCTCTCCGCCTGCAGCCCAGGCGGAGAGGGCGAGGGAGCAGGAGGTTCTGAGGCGGCTGCGGACTGCAGTACCTACGAGACCTACGGAACGTTCGACGGCGCCGAGGTCAGCGTCTACTCAACCATTACCGATCTCGAAGCGGAGCGCCTCGAAAACTCCTGGGTGGACTTCGAAGAGTGCACCGGGATCGATGTGGTGTACGAAGGCTCCAACGAGTTCGAGACCCAGATCGGGGTGCGCGCCCAGGCCGGAAATCCGCCGGACGTGGCCATCGTTCCGCAGCCCGGCCTGCTTGCCGCCCATGCCAGGGCGGGCTACCTGAAGCCGGCTCCGGCGGAAGTCGAGGCACTCGTCGATGAAAACTGGTCCGAGGACTGGAAGGGCTACGGAACCGTGGACGGCACGTTCTACGCCGCTCCGATGCTGGCCAGCGTCAAGGGCTACGTCTGGTACGTGCCGTCCACCTTCGAGGAGAAGGGCTGGGAAGTTCCGCAGACCTGGGACGAAATGATGACTCTGTCGCAGACCATCGCAGACGAAGGATCCATGAAGCCCTGGTGCGCCGGTTTCGAGGCCGGCGAGGCCACCGGCTGGCCGGGAACGGACTGGATCGAGGACGCCGTGCTGCGCCAGGCCGGTCCGGAGGTCTATGACCAGTGGATCAGCCACGAGATCCCCTTCAACGACCCGCAGATCGCCGAGGCATTCGACGCTGTGGGCGACATCGTCAAGAACCCGGATTACGTCAACGGCGGCTTCGGCGATGTCCGCTCCATCCTCTCCACCACCGTCGAAGAGGGCGGCCAGCCGGTGCTCGACGG
>JAPSIT010000046.1 GCA_031178585.1 Arthrobacter sp. | reverse complement strand
GCCAACGGCAGGCGTGGGACACAGTGGGGCCAATTTTTCTTGATGCAGTATTGATCGTCCATCGCGGGGTCCTTGATGGTTCCCTAGGAGACTGTTCTTACCCGCAAGGAAACCGCTCATATGCAGCACCATCGACCTGGCCGACACCGGCGCAGTGTTCCGGTCTCGGCCAGGGACCCCTACACGTCCCCTCCGTCGTCTGTCGCCCCCAAGCAGCGGCGGAGGGGGCCCAAGCGGAAGGCAAGCCCATGACAACAGCAGCAGCAATGACACAGGCGCCAGCCGGCATAGGCCCTGTCATTGCCAGCCGGAAGGAGCGGCCAGTGCTTAAACAACTGCCAAAAGAGGGCCCGAAACCGGCACTGGAAGCAGAGCACCTCCAGCAGCTCTCGAAAGAGGCCTCGGTGGAGGTCGCAGAGTCATTCGCTGCGGACTACGCAGACCACCTCCCCCGGCGCGTTGAGCGGCTCCTCCGCACCGTCAGTGCCCGGGACCGGGACTTTGCCATGGACGCGTCCCTGAGCCTAAAAGCAACGTCCTGGCTGGCGGGGGCGCTCCGAATGAACCAGCTGTGCCGCGAACTGGAGCTGGCCCTGGCTTTGGCTGACTGGGCCGCCGCAGCGTCCTCAGCCCAGGACATTGCACTGCACCTGCCCCGCCTGCAAGATGCCCTCTCCAGTCGGCCGAGCCTAGCCCTAGCCCCTGAGCTCCAGTCCAATGGACCGAACCAAGGTGAAAGTCCAGTCAGTACTGAGCAGCCGCCAGTCCGCAGACACAAAGCGAGTGGCCTAGGCCCAGTCGCGCAGTCGGGGCGCTAAGGCCGGCGACGGCGCGCCGGTCGCGGCCGTGTTTCGTAGTGAACCCGGCGCTGTGCCATCCGGTCCGCTTTCCGCTCCTGACGCCGTGCCTGCCGCTCGGGCCGGTCTATTCGGGTAAGCAACAGCAGGATCGTGCCGGTCCAGACGACTGCAATTGCAAAAACCAGGGCGATCGCTTCCTCGGGGCGCATAAACAATCTTAGGTCGGGAAGGCGGCGAAAGCTTGGAAGAAGTTTGGACGAACACATCCTGTCCCCTCAAAAGCGGGGTGCAAACGAACCGACTCTCACCTCTTACCCGCACATCCCAATGCGGCAGTTACGGACTGGTGGTGTCCCTGAAGCCCACGGGAGCCGCGACCCGCCGCTTCAAGAAAACCCGGACGGTGTGGAACGGCAGCAGATGACGCCAAGAGGGGCGCCCTTGACTGGGGAGCGCCCGGCACAAGACAGCCCGAATTTACGGATTCCTCAACTTACTGCCGGGTAGGGGTTATCTTCGCCAACGGGAGCCGTTACGCTTCCAAATGGCCGGGGAAGCGTCCCCCGGGCCTGAAGCACCCAGAGGACCAGCTCCATGGCAAACACAGTAACTTTCTCCGTGACGACCATGCCCAAGTCGGGCTCCCAAGGCAGTTTCCGCGACACCGTCCGCAACCTGCGCACTGATCAGCTTGAGGACTGCTTCCTGTCCGTCTTCCACATCAGTGACTCCTATGCCCTGCTCAACGGCGAGGCCCTCCCCGGTGCGCACACGGCTTCCAATGCCGCACTCCGGGCGTACCTGGCCCAGCGGCTCACCGGCGACGGCACCGTCCTGGATTTCGATGTCAAAATCGATCATGCCTCGGAGTCCGCCCGCTCCTGCTCGTAGTCGCGGCCGTGGTGCCACGGACGTAGCTACCCTCCAGGTCATGGATGTCCGCTGTGGCTGGCGCCGGCCGGACCGCCCTTCCCGGCATTGGTCCTCCTGTTGACCAGCCAGGTGATGACCCAGAGCAGGACACCGACGGCCATCAGTCCGCCGGCAATTTGATACTGGATGACATTGCGGCCCACCCAGGGTCCGGCGAGGAATGCACAAAGCAGCGCCGCGACGATCGGCAGCGGTCCCGGGGACGTGAAGAAGACCTCGCGGTCAGGGTCCCTCTTGCCGCGAAGTACAACGCAGGCGACATTGACCACTGTGAACACACACAGCAGCAGGAACGCTGTTGTCCCCGACAGATTCGCCACGATATTGCTTTCGGGGTCACTGGTGACGTACCAGATCAGACCCAGCGCAAGGACAGTTGAGAACGCGATCCCGGCCCAAGGCGTGCGGCGGGTCGGCAGCACCTTCCCCAAAGGCCGCGGCAGGACGGCCTGGCGCGCCATCCCGTAGATCAGGCGGCTCGCCATCAGCATGTTGATCAGCGCAGTGTTGGCGACGGCGAAGACAGCAAGGAACGGGAAAACCCTGTCAATCGGGAAGTCCGGGGAGCCCTTGTGGACGACCTCCAGAAGCGCGGCACCTTCGGCCTCCCTGATCCCCTCAAGTTCGGTAGGCGAGAGCACGCTTACGACGGAAACGGCCACCAGCATGTATAGGATCACCGCCACGCCGAGGCCGGTCAGCATGGTCCGGGGGAAGATGTGTTCGGGGTTCTTCGTTTCCTCGACCATGTTCACGGAGTCCTCAAAGCCCACCATCGCAAAGAAGGCGATGGAGGTAGCCGCTGTAACTGCCAGGAACAGCCCTTTGTCCTGGTAGTCGTTGAACACGATGATTTCCTCAGCGTTGCCCGTCCCCTGCGCCATGACATAAAAACCAACACCGATCACGATGCACAGAGCCGTCATCTCGACCACCGTGAGGACCACGTTGAACTTCACGCTCTCCCCCACGCCGCGCAGGTTGATAGCAGCCAGCAGCAGCATGAAACCGAGCGCGACTGCAGTAATCATGCCCTGGTCCGGCACAGCCATCCAGCCATTGATTTCCAAGCCGCCGAAAAAATTCTGGGCGAGCACATTCGCCGATGTTGAGGCACTTGTAATGCCGGAGCAGACGACGGCGAACGCAACCAGGAAGGTCACGAAGTGAATGCCGAACGCCTTATGCGTATACAGCGCCGCACCCGCCGCCTGAGGGTACTGCGTCACGAGCTCCAAATAGGAGAACGCCGTCAGCGTGGCGACGACGAATGCCAGCAGGAACGGCAGCCAGACGATGCCGCCGACCGTCCCGGCCATGGTTCCAGTGACCGCATAGACGCCGGCGCCCAAGATGTCGCCAACAATGAACAAAAGCAGGAGCTTAGGTCCCAGGACACGTTTGAGCTGAGGTTCGGTGCCTTCAGCAGATGCGTCGTGCAGTTCGTCAGAGGTGGTGCTCATGGTGACCTCCACAGCGTGTTCGGCCCCTTCGGCGGCCCCAACGGCCGGTTCCGGGCCCTGGTGTGACTTACTTCACTCTGGCCCTCCACTATCACTTTGGCAACAGCAGGCCCGGGAACAGTTGGATAGGGGACGCGCCGGGTCCCATTCCTGACGGGCGGCATCCCGGCATAGACTGCCCGTGTAAACGAAGATGCTGCCACCTCAAGGACGGCCTCATGACCGTGATCGACCCGGAATTGCTGACCTTTGAGTACAAGCTCCGCTACCGGGGCGTCCCAGGAATGGAGCATGTCCCGCGGGACTATCCAATGCGATGGGAGGTAACCGTTACGACTGCCGGTGAAACTACCGGCAGCACTGCAGGGGCTGAAGACTCTGCGCACGAGGGCGGCGCTGCTGAGGGCGAAGAAGTGCCAGTGGGCAACGCCGTCGTCCAGGTCGTCCCGAAAGCCGGAATGATCAATCTGTTCGTCACGACGGATGGCGCCGACCCAGACATGGCACAGATCGCGGAGATGCTCACTGCCGAGCGCCCGGACCTGGTCACCGAGTACCTGCAGGACGGCGGCGACCTGATGATCGTTTCCACCCTGGAGATCCTGCCCGAGTACCGGGGCGGGCGGATGGGATACACCGTCCTCCACGCCATCGTCGAAACCGTCGGCCGGTCCGTGGACCTGGTCGTCGTCCATGCTGTGCCGGCCGGAAGCGATGGCTCTCCCCAGGAGGGCTCGGCCGAATACGAAGAAGCCAAAGCAACGCTGAAGGCGTACTGGCAGGACTTCGGATTCGAGGAGGCAGCCGGAGAGTATCTGGCGTTCGCCAAAAAGAGGCTTCTGGAATAGCCGGCTGGAATGGTCCGACGTCGAAAGGCCCCGCGCGTGCGGAGCCTTTCAGATTGTTGTGCCTGGACTTTTAGTACTCAGACGCGTTCGCTGATCCCGTCAGGCTGATCAGCAGCGCTCTTTTCCATTCGGGCGAGGTAGGCCCACATCCTGGATTCCTCTGTCTGCACCTGAGGCTCCGGGGCCTGGTCCGGCCTCGTCTCCTGGCTGTCTTCGGTTTCCCGGGCGCGATCCTTCCTGTAGCTCCGCCACCCCTCGCACGATGAATAGCACATCACCGACCTCCTTAGTGTGGGTGTGGTTAAATCCTCCTCCCATTCCGCCGTTGCGTCGAGACTCAGGATTACCGGGACGGCGGGAAGGAACTGGGGATCAGGACAGGCGCGCCCGGACGATCTCGCTGACGGCTTTGCCGTCGAAACGTCCGGCAACCCGAGCCGTCACGGGCTTCATGACAGCGCCCATGTGCCGAAGTGACAACTCGGCGCCCTCCGCCCTAAGGGCGTCGATGGATTCATCCACGATTGCCTCCACCTCGGCTGCCGTGAGGGGGCGGGGCAGGTATGCCTCAATGACCTCGGCCTCGGCAACTTCCGCCGCAGCGCGGTCGCTCTCCCCAGCTTCCGTGTAAATCCGGGCGGTGTCGCGGCGCTTCCCGGCCTCCTTCTGCAGCAGTGCCGTGACCTGGGCATCATCCAGTTCCACCGGCGTCTTACCCGACTTCTCACGGGTTTCTATTTCCCCGAGGACATTGCGGACCGTGGCGAGGGCCACCTTGTTGCGATCCTTCATGTGGGCGACAACGTCGGCGTGCAGGCGTTCCTTCAATGTGCTCATGGCTTCCTTATCCAGCAGTAGCGGTACCGCAAGGGCGTGGGTGATTCCATCGTGCACCTTAAGCGGCCAGCGCACACCTCCCGCCCAGCGGCGGTAGCCTTGATCCCTATGGTTTATTTCGCCCCGGCTGTCCCGACCGTGCCCGAGGAATGGTGGAACCGGATCGCCGCAGGTTTCGCCCGGTCCGAGGTTCCTACGGTCACCGTTACCGAACTGCTCACCGTCGTCCTGGTCGCCGTCGTCCTTTCGGTCCCAAGCGCAACGTGGCGGTACTTCGGACTGTTCGCGACGGTGACTCACGAACTCGGACATGCATTTGCGGCCCTCACCAGCGGCCAGCGTCTGGGCGGGATAAAGCTGAGGCTCAACCACTCCGGCACCACCACCTCGTTTACCCGAGGGCGCTTCGCCGCAGTGTGGTCAGGATTTTGGGGTTATCCGGTTCCCGGCGTTACGGGTGCAGCATTGGTCTGGTCAGGGTTCAACGGCTGGGGCCCGGCCGCCATGTCTGCCGGGCTGCTGGTGTTGCTTGCGTCCCTGGTCTTCATCCGTAATGCGGCCGGAGTGCTGATCCTGCTGGCCACCGTGGTTTGTGCCGGCGTACTGGTCCTTGCAGTACCGTCAGCTTTCACGGGGCATGTGTCGATCATCCTGGGCCTTGCCCTGCTCGTGGCGGCCGTCCGGGATCTGGCGAAGCTCACGAATGTGCACCTCCGCCGGCGCGACCAGCTGGCCACCTCGGACGCGTACATCCTGTACCGGGCGACGGCGGTGCCGTCCGGGGTATGGATTGCCCTTTTCTCCCTGGTTGTGGCGGCTTCATGGGCTGTTGCCTGGCAGCCGATGTCGCGGATCTTCACAGGGGGCGCATAGTGTGGGCTCATGAACGAGAATCCCAGCAGCGTCAAGGAATACAGCACCAAGGGCGCCTACGTCACCGGCGGTGAATTCAACCGGGACACGAACTACATCGAGGACCGGATCACCCGGGACGGACACCCCGGGCCCAACGGCGAGCCAGGCTGGCCTGTGGAACCCGGCCGCTACCGGCTGATTGCCGCCCGGGCCTGCCCGTGGGCGAACCGGACAGTCATCGTCCGGCGCCTGCTGGGACTGGAAGACGTCATCTCCCTCGGCCAGCCCGGACCCACGCATGACTCCCGTTCCTGGACCTTTGACCTCGACCCCGACGGCAAGGATCCCGTCCTCGGCATCGAGCGGATCCAGGAAGCGTACTTCCGGCGGTTCCCCGACTACCCGCGCGGCATTACCGTTCCGGCCATCGTCGACATCGCCAGTGGCGCGGTTGTGACCAACAACTACCCCCAGATCACGCTCGACTTCTCCACCGAGTGGACCGAATTCCACCGGCCCGGCGCGCCGCAGCTCTATCCGGAACACCTCCGGATGGAAATCGACAGCGTCAGCAAGCGCATCTTCACTGAGGTGAACAACGGCGTCTATCGGTGCGGCTTCGCCGGCTCCCAGGAAGCTTACGATGCCGCCTACGCCCGCCTGTGGACGGCTCTGGACTGGCTGGAGGAACGGCTGGGAGTGCAGCGGTATCTCGTGGGCGATTCCATCACCGAGGCTGACGTCCGGCTCTTCACAACCCTGGCGCGGTTCGACGCCGTCTATCACGGGCATTTCAAGTGCAACCGGAACAAGCTCAGCGAGATGCCGAACCTGTGGGGCTACGCCCGGGACCTGTTCCAGACCCCGGGCTTCGGGGACACCATCGACTTCGTGCAGGTCAAGCAGCACTATTACATCGTCCACGAGGACATCAATCCGACCCGCATTGTCCCCGCAGGACCCGATCTTTCCGGGTGGCTCACCCCGCACGGCCGGGAATCCCTGGGCGGGAGTCCTTTTGGCGAAGGAACCCCGCCTGGGCCCGTCCGGGCCGGAGAAGACGTCGCCCCCGGGCACGGAGCCGGCTGAGGTCTGCACGCAGGGCGTCCGGCACCCAGCGTCGGTTTATCCATTTGTTGCAGCCGCGAAGCCACCCTAGTGTTGCCCGATGAGCACCCTGAAGCAGGAGACCCCAGCCGGAGAATCCTGGGCGAGGAGGTTTGGCCGGGCTGCGGCCGAAAGAACGCGGCGCGCCCTTGCGGCTCCACGGCTCCAGCTGGCAGCCAAGGCAGGCCTGGCCGCGGGCGTGGCGTTTCTCATCGCCCCGCACATGCCCGGGGCTGCCGCCAACTACCCCTACTACGCCCCACTCGGCGCCCTGGTGGTGATGTACGAAAACGTCGCCGGCTCCATGCGCCAGGGCCTGCAGACCCTTGTGGGCCTCGCCGCAGGAATCGCGCTGGCCTTCCTGCTGCTCAGCCTGGGCGCCACTCCGCTCTCAGTTGGCCTGGTG
The DNA here is from genome assembly GCA_031178585.1 of Arthrobacter sp. Next base: position 5,409 of record JAPSIT010000046.1, on the reverse strand, counting down.
ATGGCCCTGGGCGTCCTGCTCGCCGGGCTCCCCCGGGTCGGGGCCGGCCGGGACTGGATTCCGACGGCGGCACTGCTGGTGTTGCTGGTGGGCGGCAGCAATCCCGACGACTTCTCGTATGGCTACCTGTTGCAGATGGGCGTCGGGGTCGCTGTCGGCGTCGCCGTCAATCTCCTCGTTTTCCCGCCCCTCCACTTCAACGCGGCGGCCCTCAGCCTGGCCGAACTGCGGCTTGCCCTGGCCCGGCAGCTGACGGACATGGGGGCGGCTGTCCACGAAAAGTGGCCGCCGGAGCACGAGGACTGGTCCCTCCGGTCTGACGAACTGGCAAGGTCGGCAAGGTCTGTGCGGGCCGCCGTGCAACGGGCCGACGCAAGCCGCGAGGCAAACCCCCGGCGCCGCTTCCACCCCCGCGACGTCGATCGGGACTACCGCAACCTCCGCGACCTGGAACGCATCACGTTCTACATCCAGGACATGACCGAGGTCCTCGCCGAGGTCATCTGGAACAAGGAACTGCCCTTCACTATCCCGATGGCCCACAGTGAGCCGCTCGCCAGGGCGCTCGCGGCCGTCGGAGAGGTTTTGCGCGCCGCCGCAGAGGAGGATGAAGATCGGCGGCACGAACTGAAGCAGGAAGCGCACCGGGCCGTTGACGTCCTGCGGGCACGCATCCTCGACGACGACGCCGATGCCGGTGCGCCGAGTGCAGCCGAGTCCATCCTGCTGAGCCTTCACCGAATCCTGCGCGTGACCCGGGCGGCGGACAGCTAGGCGCCTGCCCAGTCACAGCGCAGCGACGGATCCGCTGAAATGCCTGCGGCCGGAGCTCCGGTTCCAGGCCACGTAGTCCGATCTCAACCAGGCGTCGCCCTCGCCCTGTACGGTGGAGATCTCCAGCGCCACCCGTGCCGGGAGGTACACGGGCGCCTCGAAGGAGACATCCCAGCGGAACGCGTCACCTTTGGCCGCCCCGACATCCGCGAGCGCCCGGGACGCCAGGTACATGCCATGGGCGATCGAGCGCCGCAGTCCCAGGGCCTTCGCGGAGAGCACGCTGAGGTGGATGGGATTGAAATCCCCGGAGACTGCCGCGTATGCACGCCCAGTGTCGACTCCGAGCTGCCAGACCGCCGTCGGGTTCGGCGCCTTGAAGTCCCCTGCCAGGACCTCCGCTGACGCTTTATCTATCCCGGGGAGGAAAACGCCCTTTGCAAGATAGGTCGAAATGCCGCGCCAGCGAACGGAGCTGCCCCCTGATCCGCGGATTTCGGCCAGGACGTCCAGCTGCGTCCCCGCCCGGTGAGCCCGCAGCCCTTCCGCGCGCGCAGTGATGTCCAAGGGTTCGGTGAACCTTGCCGGGATGAACTGCTCCACCACGTTGCGGAGGTGGATCATACCCAGCAGCGGCAACGGAAAGTCGTCCCGGTTCAGAACGCTCATTGCCACAGGAAACGCCATGGCATGCAGAAACCCGGCGGGGAGAACATCGCTGGCCGTCTCACCGACCAAGTGCTGGTACGCGGTCAGGTTTTCGACGTCTGCCCGCACCTCCCGCACTTCGTGGCTCACGGCAGGCAGGGCGGCACCGGCCGGGGATCCAAGAATCCGACGCCGCGCCGCCCCGGCCGCCGCATTCACATACAGCTTGGAGAGCGACGGCATCTCACCCAAGATGACGGGCTGGGCTACGCTCATGCGCCCACCAGGTTTTGACCGCACACCCGGAGTACCTGCCCGGATATCCCTCCGGCGGCGTCACTGGCGAGGAACGCGATGGCTTCGGCCACGTCTTCAGGACGCCCGCCCTGCTGGAGCGAGTTGAGCCGCCGCGCGATCTCCCGTGGGGCGAACGGCATACGGGCCGTCATCTCCGTCTCAATGAAACCCGGGGCCACAGCATTGATGGACCCGCCGTATTCCGTAAGCAGAGGCGCTGTGGCGCGAACCATGCCGATCACACCGGCCTTGGAAGCCGAGTAGTTCGTCTGGCCGCGGTTGCCCGCAATGCCGCTGGTGGACGCCACCGAAACGATTCTTGGAGCAGAGCGGAAATGACCGGAGGCCAGCAAGGCTTCATTGATCCGCAGCTGGGCCTCAAGGTTCACACCCATGACGGAACTCCACCGCCCGTGATCCATGTTGACGAGCAGCTTGTCCCGGGTAATGCCCGCGTTGTGCACCATGATGTCCAGCCGTCCGTGCCGGCTGACGGCGTGGTCAATAATCAGCTGGCCGGCATCCTCGCGCGTGACATCGAGCTGGAGCGCTGTGCCCCGGATCCCGTTGGCGACCTCGGCCAAATGGTCGCCTGCGGCCGGAATGTCCACAGCCACTACCGTTGCTCCGTCCCGGTGCAGCGTACGTGCAATTGACGCCCCAATACCGCGGGCGGCACCTGTGACCACGGCGACCTTCCCCGTAAGCGGCGCGTCCGGTACGGCGGGGAGGCTTCCCGAGGTCGACCCGACCCGCAGGAACTGTCCATCCACGAAGGCCGAACGGCCCGAGAGGAAGAACCGAAGCGCCCCAAGCGCGGAGGGAGCCGTGGTGCTGACGCCGTCTGTAAGGACGATGCCGTTGCCCGTGGCTCCGGCCCGCAGTTCCTTGGCCACGGAGCGGAGCAGCCCGTCCACCCCCTGGCGGGCAGCAGCGGCGGCCGGCCGGGCGCCGTCGGGAGCGCGGGAAATGGTGACCACGCGCCCGTTCGGTGCCAGCTCCCGCAGGGCGGGTCCCGCTACAAGCACTGGCTGTTCAAGATCGGCGGGCGATTGGAGATCGTCCAAGACCAGCAGGACCGCCCCCAGCCGTTCCTTGGGCACAGCATGCCGGCGGACCTCCGCGTCCCAGCCCAGGAGCTCTCCGGCGAGGTCGTCCGCTCCTGCACTTGACCCGATGACCAGCACAGGACCAGCCAGGAGGGGCTGGCCGGGTTCGTAGCGCCGGAGCGCGGACGGCTGCGGGAGTCCAAGCTTCTTCGCGACGTCCCTGCCCGGACCCGTGCTGACCAGCCGCGTATATGTATCCGTCATGAAAATCCCCTAGCGTGCTTCCAGCAGTGCGGCAACACCCTGTCCGCCGGCGGCGCAGACGGAAATGAGGCCAAGGGCGGGCCGCCCGTTGACGGCGCCCTTCTCATGCAGCATCTTGGCGAGCGTCGCCACAATGCGCCCGCCGGTGGCGGCGAAGGGGTGCCCTGCCGCGAGGGAGGAGCCGTGGACGTTGAGCCGGGAGCGGTCTACCTTGCCGAACGCACCGTCCAGCCCAAGCCGTGTGCGTCCGAAGTCCTCGTCCTCCCACGCGGCGAGTGTGCTCAGGACCGTTCCGGCAAAAGCCTCGTGGATCTCGAAGTAGTCGATGTCGTCCAGGGTCAGGCCGTTCCGTGCGAGCAGGCGCGGCACAGCGAACGCCGGGGCCATCAGCAGGCCGTCTTTACCGTGGACAAAGTCCACTGCTGCAGCTTCACCGTCCACGACGGTCGCGAGCTTTGGCAGGCCATGACTGTCAGCCCACTCCTCCGAAGCCAGCAGAACGGTTGAGGCTCCGTCGGTCAGCGGTGTGGAGTTGCCTGCTGTCATGGTCGCTTCCGCGCCGAGGTTGCGGCCGAAAACAGGCTTCAGGGTGGCCAGCTTCTCAAGGCTGGTGTCCGGCCGAAGGTTCGAGTCCCTGCCCAGCCCGCGGTAGGGGGTGAGGAGGTCATCAAAGAATCCGGCGTCATAGGCGGCGGCCAGGTTGCGGTGGCTGTTGTAGGCCACCTCGTCCTGCGCCTCGCGGGTGATCTTCCACTGTGCAGTGGTCAGGGCCTGGTGCTCCCCCATGGACAGGCCTGTCCTGGGTTCACCGGTGCTTGGAGCGTCGGGAGCCAGGTCTTTGGGGCGCAGCCTCGCCAGGATCTGGAGCCGCTGCGGCAGGGTTTTGGCACGGCTCAGGTCCAGCAAAATTTCCCGCAGGCCCTCGCTCACGGCGATGGGCGCATCAGAGGCGGAATCGACACCCCCGGCGATGGCCGAGTCGATCTGCCCCAGCCTGACCTTGTTGGCCAGGCCCAGCACTGCTTCGAGCCCGGTGGCGCATGCCTGCTGCAGGTCGTAGGCGGGGGTTTCGGCAGAGAGCGCCGACCCGAGGACCACTTCACGGGTCAGGTTGAAATCCCGTGAGTGCTTCAGCACCGCGCCTGCAGCAACTTCGCCAATCCGTTCATCCTGCAGCCCGAAACGTGCCACCAGGCCGTCAAGGGCGGCTGTGAGCATGTCCTGGTTCGACGACTTGGTGTAGGCGCCGCCTGTGCGGGCAAAGGGAATCCTGTTGCCGCCCACCACGACTGCCGAACGCAGGTTCCGGCCGGATGGCGCTGCAGCTCCGCCGGTTCCATTCAATGACTGCCCTTCAGTGGACATGCGAGTCTCCTTCGTTCCGCGTGGGTTATCGATACCCAGCGTACCTGATACGCTGGGTATCGTGAACAACCTCCTGCCTCCCGGCAATTCCCGGACCGAACCTGCAGCAGTCGACGGCCGGGCTTCCAGGTGGCAGTCCCACCGCGAAGAGCGCCGCGGGGAGCTCATCAAAGCTGCCCGCCGGGCGGTCCACCTCCTTGGCAGCGATGCCTCCATGGAGGACATTGCCGCCGCCGCCGGGACCTCAAAGTCCGTCTTCTACCGGTACTTCGGGGACAAAGCCGGTCTTCAGCAGGCTGTGGGCGACGTCGTGCTGAACCAGATGCAGCGGCGGATCCAGGACGCGGCGCAGGCGGCCCAGACGCCTCGCGAGGGCCTGTTCGCGATGGTCTCGGCCTACCTGCAAATGGCCGAGACCAGCCCGAATGTCTACACGTTTGTCACCCGCTATTCAGCAGCGGATCCCGACGGCGGTCAGAGCATCGCCACGGCAGGGGCACTGGGCCACTTTTTCGATTCCATCGCGGACATGATCGCCCGTCCCATGCGCACCCACCTCGGCCCGGGCAAGGAAGCTGTGATCGGCTACTGGCCGAACGCCGCGATCGGGCTTGTCCGCAATGCGGGTGAACAGTGGCTGGCCAGCCCCGACTCCCCCGGGAAGCCTGACCAGGAAACGATGGCACGCCAGATCACCGCCTGGTTGTGCGTGGGCATCGCGCCCGAGCTCAACGACGTTCCATAACCTCACATTTGTCAGATCCAACGAAGGAAGCGATATGACTGAAGTAGCGGACCGCCCCTCTGACACTACCTTCGGCGCAGCCGATGGCGCCCCGCCCGCCGTCGACGTGGCGGCGCTGGGTGAGCAGCTGCTGGGGAAATGGGCGGACATACGGCGCCAGGCGCGGGAACTTGCAGCGCGCCCGGAGCTGCACAAGATCGAGGGCCTCACGTCCACCGAACACCGGCAGCGCACGTTCGGCCAGCTCCGGTACCTCGTGGACAACGG
>JAPSIT010000005.1 GCA_031178585.1 Arthrobacter sp. | reverse complement strand
TTCATGACCCCACCACCCCCGCTGTTGAAGAAGGAGCGCCATGACCGCAGCATCCCGGCGCCCGCCGCTTCGGTTCTCCACGCAGACCCTGCTGCTGCAGCTCGGCGTGGTGCTCCTGGTGGTGCTCGTCAGCGCCGCGGTCCACGCCTGGCTGACCTTCGAGCGCCTGGGCCGCGAGGCGGAGAACCAGGCGCTGACACTGGCCCGGACCGTGGCCTCTGATCCCTCCGTGCGTACCGACGTGGCGGAGATCAGCCGGCAGGAAGGCACTCCCCCGCGCGAGGTGCTCCTCAAAGGGCCGCTGATGGCAGTGGCGGAAGGCGCCCGCGCCCGGACCGGAGCCCTTTTCGTTGTCATCACCGATGAAACCGGGCTTCGGCTGGCCCATCCCGAAGCCGAGCGGCTCGGAGAACGGGTGAGCACCGACCCTTCCGAGGCACTCGCAGGAAGGGAAGTGACCACCCGCAATACCGGGACGCTGGGACCGTCCGCCGGCGCCAAGGTTCCGGTCTTCGCGCCCGGCGCTTCTTCAGGTGCCGCCTCGGATTCCCGAGCCGGTTCCCGCGCGGTGGTGGGCGAAGTCAGCGTGGGCTATTCCACCGAGACGATCGGGCAGAGCCTGGCCCGCGATATCGTGCCGATTGCCATGACGGCAGCGGGGTCCCTCGTTGCCGGCGTCATGGCGTCCTTCCTGCTCCGGCGCAGGCTGCAGCGCCTCACCCTGGGCCTGGAACCCGAGGAAATCAGCACTCTGGTGCACGACCAGGTCGCAGTCCTGGAGGGCGTGGACGAAGGTGTCATCGGGATCTCGGCCGACGGCCGTGTCAGTGTGTTCAACGCCGCTGCCCAGCGGCTGCTCGGCCAGCCCGACCTGACCGGTTCGCTGTGGTCAGCTGCCCCCGTGCCGCCGCTGCTCAAGACCCTGACAGACGCCGCTGCCCGGGAGGGCGAAGCGGTGGAGCTGATCGCCGGCAGCCGGGTCCTGGTGGCGAGCGCCCGCAAGGCCCTGCACCGGCAGGAGGACCTGGGCTGGGTGGTCATGCTGCGGGACCGCACCGAGCTGCAGCAGCTCACGCGCCAGCTCGATGCGGTGGGTACGATGTCCACGGCGCTCCGGGCGCAGCGGCACGAGTTTGCCAACCAGCTGCACACGATCGCCGGGTTCATGAGCATCGACCAGCACCAGCAGGCCCGCGAATACCTCGAGCGGCTGGCGGCCACCGGTCCGCTGAAGTTCCCCGTGGACCAGGCCGAGCTCCTCCAGGACCCGTACCTGCAGGCGTTTGTCGGGGCGAAAGGCGTGGAAGCGGACGAACGCGGAGTGGCGCTCCGGATCGGACCGGAAACCTTGGTCCGTGGCCAGGTGACCGAGCCGCAGGATGTCACCACTGTGCTGGGCAACCTGATCGACAACGCCGTCAACGCCGCGGTGTCCGGGTCCGCCGTCGAGCGGTGGGTGGAGGTCGAACTGCTGGACGAGCCAGCCGACGGCGGGACGCTGCACGTCGTGGTGGGAGACTCCGGCGACGGGTTGCCGGCGGGCACCGATCCGGAGGCGGTGTTCGCGGAAGGATTCACGACGGCGGCAGGCCCTGTGCGTGCCAGCGGCGGGCAGGGGCTCGGGCTGGCATTGGCACGGCAACTGGCGCGCCGCCGCGGCGGGGACGTGAGGGTGCTGGACCCGGGAACCGGGGGCGGGCCAGGGGCTGTGTTCATGGCGACGCTGCCCGGCACCACCACGGCGCGCAAAGACTGATTGAAACCGGACGGAAGGACGAGGATGTCTGAAGATTTCAGGGTGCTGATCGTGGATGACGATTTCCACGTCGCCAAACTCCACGCGGCCTACGTCGACTCAGTGGCGGGGTTCCTGGCACTGCCGCCGGCAGGGTCGGCATCGCTGGCGCTGCAGTCCATTCACAGCCTGCGCCCGGACCTGGTGCTGCTGGACGTGTACCTTCCCGATGCTTCCGGCCTGGATCTTTTGCACCAGCTGGACGTTGACACGATGATCCTCAGTGCGGCCTCCGACGCCGCCTCACTGCGGACTGCCTTCCGCCGCGGGGCCCTCGGATACCTGCTGAAGCCGTTTACGTCCGAATCCCTGTCCCAACAGCTGCGGTCCTACGCCCGGTACCGGAGGATCCTCTCCCAGCCGGGCGCCCTGGACCAGGACACGGTGGAGCGGGCCAAGCGCGCACTGATACCAGGGGATGTGGCGCCGTCGTCCCGGCCGCGCTCGGCCACCGAGGCCGCAGTGCTGGAGTCACTGGAACCGGGCGAGCAGTACTCTGCCGCTGACGTTGCCGGCCGCGTGGGCGTCTCCCGGGCTACCGCCCAGCGTTACCTTTCGTCCCTGGCGGACGACGGCTCCGTCGAGATCCAGCTCCGCTACGGCACCACCGGCCGCCCGGAACACCGCTACGGCCTCCCCCCGTCCTAACCCCAGACAGCGTGGGAGTTGTTTCGCGCTCCTCCGGGCTCTGCTAGCCGGCGCTCTTTTGGGCGACGAGCTCGATTTCCACGAGCATCTCCGGGTCCAGGAACGGGAGCACGTGCACCAGGGACAGGGTCGGCCGGATCTCGCCGAAGACCTCGCCATGGGCGCGTCCGGCGTCCTCCCACTTGCTGATGTCCGTCAGGTACAGCTTGGACTGCACGACGTCGGCCAGGCTGAACCCGGCGTCGGCGAGAACCTTCTCGAGCTTCTGCAGGATGTACTTGGTCTGCTCGTAGAAGTCGCTGCCGACAATGCCGTTCTCGCCACTGGAGGACGTGGCAGAGATGTACAGCGTGTTATCCACCTGAACGGCGCGGGAGTAGCCGAGGGTCTGTTCCCAGACGGAACCGGTTCCGAAAGTCTTGCGCATGGGCGCCTTTCACTGGGGCCACGCCCCACAATGCATTTACGCAGGTGGGAGCAGGGCCGGGGAATGAGTCGGCACCACTCTAGGGCGGCTACACGTCCAGCCGGTAAACCAGCAGCTTTATGTCGGTACCGGGCACAAACCAGTCGCGCTGGGGTGCCCGCCGGAAGCCTGTTTTCCGGTACAGCCCGTGCGCGCTTTCCCAGGTCATGCCGGTGGTCAGCGCGACCCCGCTGATGCCGTCCAGCGATTTGGCGTGCTCGATGATCGCCTCGACCATCGCCCGGCCCGCGCCGCTGCGCTGTACTGCCGGATCCACCACCAGCATCCGGAACTCGAGTTCGTCGCGCAGGGCGATGTCCGCGTACGGTTCGCCGGCGACTGCCAGCGTCACCGAACCCACGATCCGTCCGGCGCGCTCGGCCACCCAGACGGTCGCCTTCGCCGCCCGTGCGGCCACGTCCTGGATCTGCTTCATGTAGGGGTGGTCGGCATTATCGAAGTACCCCGCCGCCAGATATGAGTCACGGGTGATCCGGGCTATCTCCTCAAAATCAGCGGGGACGGCGGGACGGACGGTAATCTGCGGCTGCACCTGTCAATGGTAGTGCCGGCGCTCCACCCCGCCCTGCGAAACAGGGGTTTCCGTGACTGATCTATCAGGCCACGCAGCGTCCATCAGGCCACGCAGTGCTAGAGCGGGAACTTGCCGGACATTTCCAGCGTGCCGGCACAGGTCCAAGCGGCGAGACGTTCCTCGTCGGACGGTCCGCCGGCGAGCGGGCTGGTCAGCCGGGGCCGGCGCACCCAGCAGCCCGCTTCCTCCGCGACCAGAGCGCCGGCCGAAAAGTCATGCTCATTCAGGCCCCGCTCGCCGAAAGCATCGTGCGTGCCGTCGGCCACCAGGCATAGGTCCAGGGCAGCCGAGCCGAGCCGGCGCATGTCCGCGAAGCCGTCCATGAAACCGCCCAGCGCCGTTGCCTGCTCCGCCCGCACCTCAGGATCGTAGCTGAACCCGGTGGCCAGGATCTGGCCCTTTCGTCCGGGGACCGGGCCGGTGAGCTGGATCCGCCTCCCGTTCTGTTCCAGCCACGCGCCATGACCCCGTGCGGCGTAGTACACGCGCCCCAGCGCCGGAGCGTTGACGACGCCGGCCAGCCAGACGCCGTCGGAATCCGCAACGGCCACCGAGGTGGCGTAGTAGACAATGTTGCGGATGAAGTTTGTGGTGCCGTCCAGCGGATCAATGGACCAGCGCAGCCCGCTGGGATTCTCGGGGCGGGTGGTTCCGTGCTCTTCGCCGGTGATGGTGTCCTGCGGGCGGACGGCGCGGATGGAGTTCCGGACGGCGTTCTCGGCGGCCACGTCGAAGGCCGTCACCCAGTCACCTGCGGCGCTCTTGTTGCTGACGTCGGCCAGGGCTGAATCCTGGCGTGTGGAGAGGACCGCAGCGCCGGCCGCAGCCGCCGCCTTTGCGACCTCAAGCAGCCCGTTCACGTCCTGGCTCATTCGGCGCCTTTCCCGTCCAGGCCGGCGGAAGCTTCTTCCTCGGAGTCACCGGCGGCCCCGTCATTGTCCCCGTCGCCGTGAGCATCGCCCTTGGCGCCGAACGCCGCCGGTCCTTTGGCCAGCAACTCCCGGAATCCCTCCTCATCGAGGACAGGAACGCCCAGTTGTTCTGCCTTGTCCAGTTTGGTGCCCGCGTTGTCACCGGCCACCAGGTAGCTGGTCTTCTTGGACACTGAACCGGCGGCCTTGCCTCCGCGGATGAGGATGGCTTCCTTGGCTTCGTCACGGCTGAAGCCCTCCAGGGTCCCAGTGACCACGACGCTCAGTCCTTCGAGGGTGCGGGGCGTGGATTCATCCCGTTCATCCTCCATACGCACTCCGGCCGCTGCCCAGCGATCGATGATGTCGATGTGCCAGTCCTCGGCAAACCATTCCTTCAGTGCGGCAGCGATCGTCGGACCAACGCCGTCCACACCTGCGAGTTCTTCCTCGGAGGCCTGCCGGATGGCATCCATGGTGCCGAAGTGGTTAGCGAGGGCCCGCGACGCCCGGGGGCCGACGTGCCGGATGGACAGCGCCACCAGGACCCGCCACAGTGGCTGGGTCTTGGCTTTTTCGAGTTCCTTGAAGAGCTTTTCCGTGGTGGCCGTGGGCTTTGACGGCGTCTTCGCTGTGCCTTTGCTGTAGAAATACGGCACGAGCTCGTACTCCCCCGTACCAACGCCCTTGGAGCGTTTCTCGCGCCGGATCCTTACCGGTGCCAGGTCCTCGGGCGTGAGGTCGAAGAGGGCAGCTTCGGTGGTGAGCGGAGGAACGTCCGGTTCCGAAGGCTGGGTGAGGGCGATGGCGGCTTCCCAGCCGAGCGCTTCGATATCGAACGCACCGCGGCCGGCAAGGTGGAAGACGCGTTCACGGAGCTGTGAGGGGCAGGACCGCGCGTTGGGGCAGCGGATGTCGACGTCGCCCTCCTTGGCCGGAGCGAGCGGGGTACCGCAGGACGGGCATTCTGTGGGCATGACGAAGTCGCGGACCGGCGGGTCCTGCTGGTCCCGCAGCGCCAACACCGGCCCCACAATTTCGGGGATAACGTCCCCGGCCTTGCGCAGGATCACGATATCGCCGATCTTCACGCCCTTGGCCTTGACCACCTCTTGATTGTGCAGGGTGGCCATTCCCACGGTGGAGCCCGCGACCTTAACAGGCTCCATGATGCCGAACGGTGTGACACGTCCGGTCCGTCCGACATTGACTGTGATGTCCCGCAGCTTGGTGTGCACCTCTTCGGGCGGGTACTTGTAGGCCACGGCCCAGCGGGGAACCCGGGTGGTGAAGCCCAGCGCGCGCTGCGTGGCGAAGTCGTCCACCTTCACCACGATGCCGTCGATCTCGTGGAGCAGGCTGTGGCGCTTGTCCCCGTACTTGGCAATGAATTCCAGGACCTCGGGCAGGCTGCCGAGCACTTCGAAGTACGGGCTGACGGGCAGCCCCCATTCCGCGAGCTTCTTGTACGTTTCCGACTGGCTGGCGCTCGGAAGCCCGTCACGGGCACCGATGCCATGGACGAACATTTTCAGCGGGCGCTTGGCTGTCTCAGCGGGATCCTTCTGCCGGATGGAACCGGCCGCGGCGTTCCGGGGGTTGGCGAGCGGAGCCTTGCCCGCCTCGATCAGGGCCTCATTGAACTCGGCGAAAGCCTTCGAGGGAATGAAGACCTCGCCACGGACCTCCATCTCGGCCGGAAATCCGGTGCCGGTAAGCTGCTGCGGGATTTCCTTGATGGTGAGTACGTTGTGCGTGATGTCCTCACCGGTGGTGCCGTCGCCCCTGGTGGCGGCGCGGACCAGTTTGCCGTCCCGGTACAGCAGGTTGACCGCCAGCCCGTCGATCTTAAGCTCGGTCAGCCAGGCCGCCTGCGGGCTTCCGATTTTTGCGATCGACGCCTCCGCCTTGGAGACCCAGGCTTCCAGCTCCTCCAGGGAAAACACGTCCTCGAGGCTGTACATCCGCTGCAGATGTTCGACGGCGGCAAAGGCCGCGGACACTTCCCCGCCGACCTCTTGCGTCGGCGAATCGTTCGAGACCAGCTCAGGGTGGAGCGCTTCAAGCTCCTCAAGCCTGCGGAACAGGGTGTCGAACTCGGCATCGGAGACGAGGGGCTGGTCCTCCTGGTAGTAGGCGAACCTGTACTTCCTGACGAGGTCCACCAGGTTCTGGTACTCGTCGCGCACCGACTCGGACGGAATCGCTTCCGGCTCGAGCTGGTCGGTTCCGGATGCTGCCATGTCTGCGGGACCTGATGCTGTGCTCACAGACCTATCTTGCCCTACGGCCGAGACATTTTGCCGACGCCCGGTGTTGCCCGCGCAGTGACCGGCAAGCGGAAATTACCAGTGCGAGGCGAACCGGTTCCGGATCCAGAAAGCGAAAGCGAGTCCGCCAAGGCCCACCAGCAGGACTCCTCCCATGAGGACGAGGAGGCCGAAGATCCCGACTCCCGGCCCGTTGTCCTCTGCGCTGACAACGGCCGCCTGGGTCGGTTCGGCCGCGGATCCGATGGGCGTGGTCCAGCCGGAGTCAGTCGGCGCACTGAACGTGGGGGCGCTGGTGCTCGATGAGGGCGAAGGGGTGGCGGCCGGCACTGCCACGGCAGGAGCCACGGGAACGGCCACACCGCCGGCAGCCGGCGCTACAGGGCGCGGAACCTCTGCGGTAGGCGCCGGAACCCGGGCGGCAGCGGGCGCCGGCGGCTTCGGTTTGACGGGTACCGGTGCGGGTGCAGGCGCAGGTGCGGGTGCGGGTGCCCCCGTCGGAGCAGGGACGGGGGCCTGCGATGGTGAGGCCGGTGAGGTTGTGGGGGCCGGAGCGGGTGTGCTCGGAGCAGGTGCAACAGGAGAGGGCGAGGGCGGGCAAGCTTCCGGCAGGCAAGTTGTGGCACTCACCGGGCCACCGGCCCCAACCGAGGCGGTGAGTGCCAGCGCGGAAGCTGCCAGTCCGGGCAGCACAAGCGTCCGCAGGCTGGTGGGTCGGATCATGTGGTTACCTTTGCTGGGCGCGCAGGGCTCTCCCGCACCGGGTTTTGTCCCGGGTATCTTCCTATACCCGCCTCCCCATTACCAAATTCCCTACGGGCGGTTTTCCGGCGGCAGCGCGATCTCACAGCGTTTCATCGTCGGGCCGCAACAGCGACGCCGCCGGGCGGAATTCGTCGCGCTCCGGCAGCTACTTGGGCTGCTGTGGAAGCGGCAGGGTGTCCGCTTCCTCGTTCTCGGCAGCGGTCCTTGGCGCATGTGTGGAGGGAACATCCCCGTTCACGACATTGCGCGCGTCCACCACGATGACGGTGATGTTGTCCCGCCCGCCGCCTCTCAGCGCAGCCTGGATCAGCTGGTCTGCGGCCTCCTGCGGGTCCGCGACGGTGTTGAGAATGTCGAACATCTGCTCGTCACTGACTTCACCGTTGAGTCCGTCGGAGCAAACCATCATCCGGTCGCCCTCTTCGATCGGAAGCAGCCAGTAATCCGCTTCCGTGTCATCGCCCGCGCCCAGCGCCCGCGTCACCACATGGCGGCGGGGGTGGACGCTGGCCTGCTCGGCGGTGATCTCCCCCGTATCCACCAGTTCCTGCACTTCGGAGTGGTCCACACTGACCTGCGTCAGACGGCCTTGGTTGAGGCGGTAGGTCCGCGAATCCCCGATATTCAACACCAGCCAGTACGGAATGCCCATCTGTTCCACCACCACGACGCCGGTCAGGGTGGTGCCCGCCCGCGAGCCGGTGGCAGCACGAATGGACTCGTCGGCGACGTCGAGATAATGCTGGACCTGCGAAGCCGTGGCCGTGCGCTCACCAGTCGCGAGCTGGGGCAGTTGCGCCAAGGCGTGCACGCACATGCCGCTTGCCACTTCGCCCGCTTCGTGGCCTCCCATGCCGTCGGCCACTGCAAACACAGGTTCAGACGCGATGAAGGAGTCCTCGTTGAGCTCGCGGCGCAGGCCGCGGTCGGTTCCATAGCCACAGCTAAGAGTGACGCCTGGCTTGCTGCCGGCTGTTTCAGCGCTGGCCGCCTGCTGCGAATTCATGCCCTGGTTCCTTTCCCCCTGCTCCCCCTGCCTAGGGGGATGCTACCGCTAAACCGATCAAGTTGCGCCGCCGCCCCGCAGCGCTGCAGTAACTTGCCCCGGCGCAGGAACTGCCGGCACTAGTCCAGCACGAGCCCCTTGCCCTGGCCGCGTGCGAGGATGACCGGCTGGATTTCACCAAAGCCACGGACGTTTTCCGCTTCCTGCGGAATAAGCACAAAGCGCTCGTCCTGGTCCAGGGCTGCGGCGGTCATGGAGTCGATCAGAACTGTGCCGGGGTCCGCCAGCGTGGTCAGGCGCGCGGCGAGGTTGACGGTGGGTCCGTAAATGTCGCCGAGACGGGACAAAATCCGGCCCCACACCATGGCAACCCGTGCCTCCGGAAGGATTTCATCCTGGGTGAAGGCCTCGGCCAAGGCCAGCGAAATCTCGGCCCCGGCGGCGGGGGTTTCGGCGATGTAGAGCACTTCATCGCCAACGGTCTTCACCAGCCGGCCCCCGCCGACGGAAATGATTTCCGCGCATTTGTTTTCAAACCGCTGCACCAGCTTGGCCAGGGTCTGTTCGTTCATGCGACGCGAGAGGCTCGTGTAGGAGACCAGGTCGGCGAAGCCGACGGCACGGGCGAGGGGAAGCGGAGCGTCGTCCTCGTCGCCTTCCCGCCCTTCCTCGCTGGCCTGCAGACCGGCTTCGGCACGGACGGCAAGGCGGTGTACGGCAGCGTTCAGCTGGCGCCGCCAGGAGTACAGGAGCATCTCCTCAAGCGGGTCAACGAGCGCGGGCAGTTCATTTACGAGCCGTTTCCGGGCCATGGCGTCGGTGACACCCTGCTCGTGGACCATGTCCTCAACGAGCGCCTCGATCTGCCAGACCACCATGCGGTCCGTCATCTGGCCGATGGCACGCGTCACCGATATTGCAGCCTCTTCAGTCAGCTTGCCGGTACGGACGAGGTCCACCGTGGTGTTCAGGGCCGCCTGGTCCCGCTCGGTAAAGGCGACTTCCTCGTCACCCAGGTTAGGGAAACCCAAGGCGCGCCACAGCTTCCGTGCCGATAGCAGCGACAGGCCCGCGCCCGCGGCCACCTCACGGCGGCGCAGCTTGCGCTCACCGCCGAGCAGCCTGGCTTCAAGGGCTTTGATGGCGATCCGTTCGGCAGACAGCGTGCCGGTGGAAGGAGCACTGACGACGGGGTCCTCCGCCTCAGCGGCACCCGACTCCTGGCTCACGCGCTGATCCTCATCGTTCATCTCTCCCACCTTCTCTCACATCCCGCGGGAATCCCGCGTCCGGGCCGTCCGGCGCCTGGCCCCGTTCATAAAACTCATCCCTCGGAAGCTCAGTGAGAGCGTCCAGCACAAACCTGTGGAAAGTGGCGACTTCGGGCACGTCCCGCAATACGGCGCTTAATTGGTGCCCGGCATCCAAGGATATAGTCCCTGAGCGCAACATCCGCTGGAGCACCGTCTGGGTGACAGTGACATTACGCACGGAGCCAAGGAACACCTGCCGGTCCCGCCGGCGCATCATGCCGTAGCGGGCCAGGATTCTGTGGTTGGTGAGGTAGTACCGCGTGGACTGCCACCGCAGCAACCGCGGCAGGCAGTATCCGAGGAGCACCCACAGGGCGGCCAGCACGCAGCCGGCCGCCAGCCAGATGGTCCAGTCGGCCGGAAGGTCCGGATACAGGCTCCGCACGCCTCCGCGGATGATCCAGGCACTGGCGAATGCGGCCAGCGCAGGTGCCAGAATAAACACTACGGCCGGCAGGAACAGCGCCCTGGGTTGCGGGCGGGTCATGACGATGACCTGCTCGCCGGGCAACAGGTCTTTACGCATTACCGCTTTCTGCACGCTCCTCCGGCGGAGACCAGGGACGCAGGTGGATAACGTCGCCCGCCGTCACGGCGTGCTCGTGGGCCGAGGCATCCACCACGAGCAGGGAGCCGGAGTCATCCAGCCGGGTGGCGTGGCCGACAATTTCGTGGTCGCCGGGCAGGTGGGCGCGGACCTGCTGCCCCAGGGTCACCATGACCGCCTCCACGCGCTTGTGCAGGGAGGGCCCGCCGGCAAGTCCCGCGGTGGGGTCACCGTCGGCATTGCAGAAGCTCCGGTACAGCGTGCAGAACTTTGACAAATAGCTCTTCAGGAGTGCCGTGCGGTCGACCGTCCGGGCACCCTCCAGCTGCACTGAGGTGGCGGTGGGAACGGGCAGTTCAGACTCGGTCAGCGTCACGTTCAGGCCGGTGCCGAGGATCACCGGCGGCACGCTCCCGTCTCCCATTGGTCCGAGCTGGGCCAGGATGCCGGCGATTTTCCTGCCGTGCACCAGGACATCGTTTGGCCACTTCAGCTCGGCCGGCAGTCCTGCTGTCTCCAGCAGGGCCTCGCGGAGTGCGAGGGCCGCCAGGAGCGAGAGCCAGGAGTAAGTCTGGGTCGGCAGCGGCCTGCCGTCGGCGTTGACAGGGCGGAGGACGATCGACACCAGGACGGAACTGCGTTCCGGCGCCTCCCAGACACGGTCCAGCCTGCCCCGCGCGGCTGTCTGGTGCTCGGCGGTAAGGACGGCGAGGTCCGGCCAGGCCTTTGGCTCGACGGTGACAGCGCGCAGGAGATCTGCGTTGGTGGAGCCGGTGACGTCCACCACGGTCAGCTGCGGGATGCCGTGCGCCGACAGGAAGTCGGCGCCGGACAGCGTTTCCCGGTCCAGTGCCTCCCGGTGCAGTGCATCCCGGTCCAGACCGGGATGCTCCGGCCGCCCGTTCAATCCGTTCGGGCGTACTTCCGGGCTTTCATCAGGGCGTGCGGCATCCATACCTGAATCCTATCGAGTTGCCGCGCCTGTCCGGCCGGATCCGTCCGGTCGCAGGTCAACTCAAAGGAAGATATCAGGTACCAGTTCGGCCTCGGCGGCACCCAGGCTGTAGGGCCGGAAATCGGTGACGCCGGCCGCGGCCAGCACTCCTTCATCCGTGTAAAAGTTTCCGGAATTCCCGGCACCGTTCATGAGATTGGCTCCGGTAAGCACGGCATGGGCCGCATCGGCCATGATTTCCGGGCTCCGGGCAGCGCGTACCATCGGCCCGCCGCCGGGCAGGTTGCGGATGGCGGCGGTGTCGATCACCGTGCACGGCCACAGGGAGTTGACACTGATGCCGTCGGCCCTGAGCTCCTCCGCGAGGCCCAGGGTGGTCAGGCTCATGCCGTACTTGGCCATGGTGTATGCCAAGTGCCTGCCGGCCCACCTGGGTTCCAGGTTCAGCGGCGGCGAAAGAGTGAGAATGTGGCCGCCGGACGACTTGCGGAGTGCGGGCAGCGCCAGCTTGGACAGCAGGAAGGTTCCCCGGACGTTGATGTCCTGCATGAGGTCGTAGCGCTTCATGTCGACGTCGTCCGTGCGGGAAAGGTCGATTGCCGAGGCGTTGTTGATGACGATGTCGATTCCACCGAAGCGTTCGACGGCGGCACTCACCGCGCGCGCCACGTCGTCGTCGTTGCGGACATCGCCCACGAGAGGAAGGGCGTGCCCGCCGGCGGCGTCCAGTTCCTCGGCGGCAGAAAACACGGTGCCCGGGAGCTTTGCATGGGGTTGGCCGGTCTTGGCCAGCAGGACGATGTTGGCACCGTCGCGGGCTGCCCGGAGCGCGATGGCAAGGCCGATGCCGCGGCTGCCGCCGGACATCAGGATGGTCCGGCCCCGCAGTGAACCGGTGGCCCGGTAGGGCGTCACGGCGGCCGGCAAAGCGTCGTTGCTCGAGGTCATAGGGACACTCTAGCCGGTTGTTATTACCGACGGGTAACTTGGCCGCCGCTGCCGACGCTACCGTCGAAAATTGTAGGATCCCTACAGCGGCCCCCGGAAAAGGCGTCACTAGACTAGCCAGCAGGGCCTTTGATTTGTACGGAAGCTACTTAATGCAGCCGTCCGCCACCGGTCAAGGAACCTCGCATGACGCTGCTGCATCACGCAACAGCTACAGCACAACAGCTACAGAGCCGGAGACACTTCATGAGCCACGATCTGACCACGACGGCGGGAAAGATTGCCGATTTCCGCGACCGCCAGGCCAGCGCCGAGCAGCCCTCCGGTCCGGAAGCCATCGAAAAGCAGCACGCCCGCGGCAAGAACACCGCCCGCGAGCGCATCGACCTCCTCGTGGACGCCGGCTCGTTCGTGGAGTTCGATGCCCTGGCCGTGCACCGGTCGACTGCCTTCGGAATGGAGAAGAAGAAGCCACTCGGCGACGGCGTCGTATCGGGCTACGGCACGGTGGACGGGCGCCTGGTGGCGCTCTACAGCCAGGACTTCAGCGTCTACGGCGGGTCGCTGAGCCAGGTCAATGGCGAAAAAATCGTCAAGGTCCAGGAATTCGCGCTGCGCAACGGATGCCCAGTGGTGGGCATCAACGACGGCGGCGGCGCCCGCATCCAGGAGGGCGTGGCGTCGCTGGCGATGTTCGCGGACATTTTCCGCAACAACGTCCACGCCTCCGGCGTCGTCCCCCAGATCTCCCTGATCATGGGCCCCTGCGCCGGTGGCGCTGCCTACTCCCCCGCCCTCACCGACTACGTGGTGATGGTGGACAAAACTTCCCACATGTTCATTACGGGCCCCGACGTCATTAAGACTGTCACCGGCGAAGACGTGGACATGGAGACCCTGGGCGGCGCCCGGCAGCACAATGCGAACACCGGCACCTCCACTTACCTGGCCTCGGATGAAGCCGATGCGATCGAGTTCGTCCGGGAACTGCTGGACTTCCTGCCCTCCAACAACCTTTCGGAGGCCCCGGTCCTGGAGCACCAGCAGGAGCTGGAGCTCGACGACGACGACCTCGCCCTGGATGCGCTGATCCCCGACTCCGCGAACCAGCCGTACGACATGCGCAAGGTCATCGAACAGATCGTCGATGACGCTCACTTCCTTGAGATGCAGTCCCTGTACGCACCGAATGTGATCATCGGATACGGCCGCGTCGAGGGCCATACCGTCGGCATCGTGGCCAACCAGCCCATGCAATTCGCGGGCACGCTGGACATCTCGGCCTCCGAAAAGGCGGCCCGCTTCGTACGCCACTGCGATGCCTTCAACGTTCCCATCATCACCCTGGTGGACGTCCCGGGCTTCCTGCCGGGCAAGGACCAGGAGTTCCAGGGCATCATCCGCCGCGGAGCCAAACTCCTGTACGCCTACGCGGAGGCCACGGTGCCGAAGCTGACGGTCATCACCCGGAAGGCTTACGGCGGAGCCTATATCGTCATGGGCTCCAAGAAGCTCGGCGCAGACCTCAACCTGGCCTGGCCCACGGCGCAGATCGGCGTTATGGGCGCGCAGGGCGCCGTCAACATCCTTTACCGGCGCGACCTCGCTGCCGTCGCCGAAGCAGGCGGTGACGTCGAGGCCAAGCGCGCCGATGTCATCCGCCAGTACGAGGAGGAGCTGCTCAACCCCTACCAGGCAGCTGAACTGGGCTACGTGGACGCGGTCATCGCCCCCTCGGACACGCGGGTCCAGATCATCAAGGGGCTCCGTGCGCTCCGTGACAAGCGCGCCAGCCTTCCCACCAAGAAGCACGGAAACATCCCGCTGTGAACGCGAAAAAGCCGCAGGTTGAGCGTTCCGAAACTCCTGAGCGCGCTGAAACCGTTGAACCGGCCGAAACTGTTCGCCCGGCCGAAGCGCCGCTCTTCTCCGTCGTCAAAGGGAATCCCACGCCGGAAGAGCTGGCGGCACTGACCGTCGTCGTGCTTTCCCTCGGACCGGGCGAAACGGCCGAGGCCGGCAAGCCCAGCGTGCGCCACTGGGTGCGGCGCCAGCAGCTGCGTCTGGCCCCTACGCCCGGCCCGGGCGCGTGGAGGCGAAGCCGGGGCTAGCGGAGGCCCCCGCCAGTGACGCCTCGCCGACAAATTCAGTAAGTCTTTTATAACTGGATTGGCGCCGTTAGTCTCGTGGGGTGACTAGTGAAACCTCAGCGCCAGCGCGCCCCAGGACCCCCATTGATGCCGTCGCCGACGCTTACACGGACACCTTGGTCCGGCTTAACCCGAGCTTCGCTACCATCCTTGGCGTCCCCGGGCACGACACGGAGTTCCAGAACTTTTCGCCTGCCGGCATCGAGGAGTTCGCAGCAGCCGCACGCGAAACCCTTGCTGCCCTCGACGGGCTCGATCCGGTGGACGAGGTCGACACCGTCACTCTTGACGCGATGCGTGAGCGCCTTGGCCTGCAGGTGGAGTTCCACGAATCGGGGTGGGACAAGGCCGAGCTCAACAACATCGAGTCCCCCGCGCAGAACATCCGGTCTATCTTCGACCTCATGCCCTCGGACACGGAGGAGCACTGGGAGAACATCGCCGGCCGCGCCGCCAATGTTCCCGGTGCCGTCCGGGGCTACATCGCATCGCTGCGCGAAGCCAAGGCTGCCGGGCGGGTTTCCGCCGCCCGCCAGGTCGCCATCGTCATAGAGCAGACCACCAAGTACGCCGCTGAAGACGGCTTCTTCGCAAAGCTCGCCGCCGGCGCGAAGACCGCGGACGGGCCGCTGCCTGCCGCGCTCCAGGAAAAGCTCGACGCCGGTGCTGCCGCCGCCCGGAACGCATACGCAGAGCTCGCTGCGTTCCTCAAGGAGGAACTGCTGCCCGTGGCACCGGCAAAGGACGCCGTGGGACGGGAGCGGTATGCACTCGCGTCCCGCGGCTTCCTGGGCGCCGCTGTGGACCTCGAGGAAACCTACGCGTGGGGCATCGGTGAACTGGAGCGGATCATTGCCGCCCAGGAGGCCGTCGCCAATGAAATCCGGCCGGGCGCTTCGGTTGCGGAAGCCAAGCAGGTCCTGAACAGCGATCCCGCCCGCCAGCTCAAGGGGAAGGAGGCCTTGAAGGCGTGGATGCAGGAGCTTTCGGACCGGGCGATCACGGAGCTTTCAGGTGTCCACTTCGACATCCCCGAGGCCATGAAAACACTCGAATGCCTCATCGCCCCGACCGACGAGGGCGGCATCTACTACACCGGCCCGTCCGACGACTTCAGCCGCCCCGGGCGCATGTGGTGGTCAGTGCCAGCGGGCGAGGACACGTTCACCACCTGGGCTGAAACCACCACCGTGTTCCATGAGGGCGTCCCGGGACACCACCTGCAGGTGGCCACCGCCGTCTACCGCCGGGAACTCCTGAACAGCTGGCGCCGGAATGTGTGCTGGACCTCGGGCCACGGCGAGGGGTGGGCGCTGTACGCCGAAAAGCTGATGGAGGAGCTTGGCTACCTCAAGGATCCGGGCGACCACATGGGGATGCTGGACATGCAGCGGATGCGGGCAGCGCGTGTGGTCTTCGACATCGGCGTGCACCTGGAACTCGACATGCCGGCGCGGTGGGGCTCCGGGCCGTGGACGCCGGAGAAGGGCTTCGAATTTCTCAAGGCGAACCTCGACATCAGCGAGGGCAACCTGCAGTTTGAATTCGCGCGTTACCTTGGCTGGCCGGGGCAGGCACCCTCCTACAAGGTGGGCCAGCGGCTGTGGGAGCAGATCCGCGCCGAACTCGAAGCCCGCCCCGGCTTCGACCTCAAGGCGTTCCACACGAAGGCACTGAACATCGGCTCCGTAGGACTCGACACCCTCAAGCGCGCCATGCTCGGCTAGCTGCAGCCACGCTACTCCGGCGAGATGTTTGCCACACCCGCTGCGGGAATAACTTCACAAAAGATTAGTCTCACACTGATTTTCCGGGCATTTCGGCTGCTGGAGCGTCCCGCGCCTGCGTAATATTTCTCAACGAGGAGTGGAAGCTGTATTTTGCGCGCCCTAGCTTGATGGGGTGAGCACTCAAACCAGCACCCCTCCTTCGTCCGGGTCATCCGGGCTCCAGCTGCCCCGGTGGGCAGGCTCCTTCGCCTTCCAGATCATCGCTGCCCTGATCGTGGGACTCGTTCTTGGCCTGCTGGCCAAGTACACCGGCAGCACCAAAGCCAGCCCCAACGCCCTGGGCGCCACGCTGCAGACCATCGGCTCGAGCTACGTATCGCTGCTGCAGACCGCCGTCGTTCCCCTGATCTTCACCGCGGTGGTGAGCTCCATTTCCAACCTCCGCGAAGTTTCCAACGCGGCACGGCTGGCCTGGAACACCCTGCTGTGGTTCGCCATCACGTCCCTGGTCGCCGTGCTGATCGGCATCGGCCTGGGCGTGGTGCTGCAGCCCGGCACCAACACCGGTATTTCCGCTGAACCCGAGGAGTACTCCGGCAAGTCGGGTGACTGGTGGGCGTTCCTGACAGGACTCTTCCCCAAGAACTTCCTCGGCCTTGGTGCAAGCTCCACCGTGGCCGAATCCGGCGCAGTAACCACGGCCGTCAGCTTCAACGTGCTGCAGATCCTGGTGATCGCGATCGCAGTCGGTATTGCGGCCCTCAAGGTCGGCAAGCAGGCCGAACCCTTCCTGGCCCTCAACGCCTCGGCGCTGGCAGTGATCCAGAAGGTCCTGTGGTGGATCATCCGGATTGCTCCGCTGGGCACCGTCGGCCTGATCGGCAACGCCGTGGCCGTCTACGGCTGGGACACGATCGGTTCGCTCGGCAAGTTTACGGCCGCCATCTATATCGGCCTGGCCCTCGTGATCTTCGGCGTGTACCCCGTGCTGGTCCGGTCCCACGGGCTTTCCGTCAAGCAGTACTTTTCCGGCGTCTGGCCGGCCGTGCAGCTTGCCTTCGTCTCCCGATCATCCATCGGCACCCTTCCGCTGACCCAGCGCGTGACCGAGCAGAACCTCGGCGTTCCCCGCGGTTACGCCTCCTTCGCTGTCCCGCTGGGCGCGACCACAAAGATGGACGGTTGCGCCGCCATCTACCCCGCAATTGCGGCCATTTTCGTGGCGCAGTTTTTCGGCATCGAGCTGGACTTCAGTCAGTACCTGCTGATCGCGCTGGTATCCGTGCTCGGCTCGGCGGCGACTGCCGGTACCACCGGTGCCGTGGTCATGCTCACGCTGACCCTCTCCACGCTGGGACTGCCGCTGGCCGGCGTTGGCCTCCTGCTCGCCGTCGACCCCATCCTGGACATGGGCCGCACCGCGGTCAACGTCGCAGGGCAAGCTCTTGTCCCCACGCTGGTGGCCAAGCGCCAGGGCATCCTTGACGAGGGGCTGTACAACGCCCACCGAACCGGCGACCCCTTCCAGGACGACGCACCTGCAGCAGGCGCGGCACCGGCTGCAGACGAAACGCCGGAACTGGCGGACGCGAAGCGCTGATTTTACTTGCGGCCTAACGCGCTGGGCCGTAGCGGAACCGCAGCTGGTGAAAAACGCCTGTGCCCCGGAAGTCCCGGGGCACAGGCGTTTTTTAACGCCGCGGCAGCATGGTCCGCGGTAGGGTACCCGCATGGACATCATTCTGGTTCCCGGGTTCTGGCTCGATGCATCCTCGTGGTCCGAGGTCACTCCCCCGCTCACTGACGCCGGTCACACAGTTCATCCGCTGACGCTGCCCGGGCTGGAGGCTCCTGATGCGGAGCGAAGCGGCATCGGGCTGCGGGACCACATCAACGCCGTCGTGGAAACAGTGGACGGCATTGATGGCCAGGTGGTCCTCGTAGGCCATTCCGGCGGCGGTGCCATCATTCACGGGGTAGTCGACGCCCGGCCCGACCGCGTGGCGCGTGCCATCTATGTAGACAGCGGACCTCTCGGTGAGGGCGGCGTCATCAACGATGAACTGCCCGCTGAAGGTGATCGGATACCGCTGCCGCCCTGGGAAGGCTTCGAGGAGGAAGACCTTGTGGACCTGAATGACGACCTTCGGGCCATGTTCCGGGCGCGCGCCGTTCCCCAACCCAAGGGCGTGGCGTACGACCGGCAGCACCTTCATGACCAGCGCCGCTACGACGTGCCTGCCACCGTCATTGCCTGCGAGTTTCCCAGCAGCCTGCTCAAGGAGTGGATGGATGCGGGCCACCCGTACGTCGAGGAACTCGCCCGCATCCGTGACGTCGATCTCATGGACCTGCCCACAGGGCACTGGCCGCAGTTCACCAAGCCGGCAGAACTCGGCAAGGCAATCCTGGCCGCGGTGGACCGTTCGGCATAGGGGTATCCGGTCAGTGACGTCCGCCGATCACCCCCTGTTCCATTGCCTTCAAAACGGCATCCGCCTCCGCCCGGGTAAGCGTGCCGTCCGCAACAGCCTGGTCCAGCCGCGGCTTCAGGTCCGCGGCCCGGCTCTTGCGGGCCTCGGCCCTGAGTTCCTCCAGGGCGGCCTTCACTTTGGCCTCCTCGATCCCCAGTGACTTCGCCAAAGATACGGCCAGCGCCGCGTCCTTCGCTGCCCGGTCCGGCTTCTGCGCGCCTGCCCGGGGACCGGCAGACCGATTCTCCTGCCGGAACGTCCTTAGAGCGTCTGCCACCTTGGCTTCGTCGACCCCCAGCTTGGCCGCCAGCGCCGAGGCCTGCGCCCCGCGCAGCCCCTGGCCTTGGCCCCGGCCGTGACCTAAGCCGTGGCCTTTCCCCAGGCCTTTGTCCTGCCCACTGCCTGGCGTCTGGCCGTCAGGGGCCGCGTTCGCGGAGGGGCTGCTGGAGTTGGGGGCCGGTGGGGCTGTTGTCGCGGAGGCCATTCCTGTGGCGCCCAGTCCGGCGCCCAGCGCCACTGCCGCAGCGCCGAGGCTGAGTGCGACTTTCTTCGTACGGTTCATGACCTTCTCCTCGATCTGCCGGACGCTGGCGGCCCCGTCGCCGCCGGCCGTTACGGCCATTACGGCCATGCCAACAGGATCCACCTTCGACGTTGCTCTTTTCCTATGGCTCAGCTGTGAAGTGCATGTGAATTCGGGCATCGAACCGGCTCTTGCTCTTTCGTGTCCGGCTCCAAGCGGGCCGGGAGAAAACTTGCGCAGAGTGCAAACATGCACGTAGTGTAATTGAGTGTCCACTTCCAGTTCCAACCGGCACTCCGCGACCCCCGCTGCGGCCAGTACTGCCTCCTCCGGCACTGCTCCCTCCCGGCGGGAGCTGAACAAGGCAGCCACCCGTCAGGCGATTTCCACCTCCACGCTCGAGCTGCTCCGCCGTAAGGGACCGGGCAACTTCACTGTCGAGGACATCGCAGACGCCGCCGGAGTGTCCCGCCGCACGTTCTTCAATTACTTCAACAGCACCGAGGCAGCCATCGCGTCAGTGACGCACGGTTTCCTCGACACCGTGCTTGAGCAGTTCCGCCTGCGGCCGGCGGACGAGCCGATCCTTGAGTCGGCCCGGGCAGCCCTCGTGGAGCTTGCAGACCCCATGACGATCGCCCCGATGGCCGAGCTCTTCAGCCTGACGCAGGCCAGCCCTGTGCTGGCACGCTCAGAACTCGAGGCCTGGGACCACTGCACCGAGCAGATCATCGCCGCCGCCCGCGAGCGGGCGGTCCACCATCCCGCTAACCAGATGGACGAGCTGTATCTCCGGGCTCTTGCTGGTTCCGTCATCTCCTGCGGCAAGGCCGCCATGGAAGTCTGGTTCGACCGCTGCGGAACTGACCTTTCAGCCGAATCTTTGGCCATTCTCCGGCAGTTGCTGATCGACTCCATGGGCCTGCTCGGTTCCGGCTTCACAGCGCCCGCACAGAAACACCCGCCTGCACACCACAACAACCCTTCCGCCCCGCACCCCCCAGAACGGTCCTGACATGGCACTTCTCCTGTATCGGCTCGGCAAATTCTCCTACCGGCACCGCTGGCTCGTTATTTCGCTGTGGCTGGCCGTCCTGGTGGCCGTGGGAGGGGCTGCCGCAGCTTTCCACGGCACAATGTCCAACAACTTCCAGATCCCTGGCACTGAGACCCAGCAGATGGCAGACAAGCTCAAGAAGGAGCTGCCCGCTGCTTCCGGCGGTTCCGCCGGGATCGTCTTCGAGGCCGGGGATACCGGCTTCACGCAGGCCGGCCGGGAGGCGGTTGCTGCCGCGCTGGCCAAGCTTGAAACCCTCGCCGACGTGCAGGGTACGGTCGACCCGTTCGCCGCTCAGGCACAACTCGACCAGGCCACGGGAGACATTGCAGCTGGCGAGAAGCAGGCCGCGGCGGGCAGGGTCCGGCTGGACGAGGCTGCCGCTGAGCTCGCCGCGGGCAAGGAGCAGCTTGCCGCTGCGGAAGCCCAGATGAGTGCGGCAGGGTTTCCTGCCGCACTCATCGAGGCGCAGCTCGGCCAGCAGAAGGCTGCCCTGGCCGCCGGCCAGGACAAGCTCGACGCCGGCATTAAGGAACTGGAGGCCGGGAACGTGAAGCTGGCCCTCGCCAAGCGCCAGCTGGAATCCTCCGAAGGCATGCGGTTTGTTTCAGAAGACGGCACGGCTGCGATCGCCCAGGTCCAGTTCAAGACCTCCATCAACGGACTGGACCCTGAGGTGCGCCAGCAGGTCCAGGACATCGCCAACGAGGTCACCTCTGCCGGGGTTACCGCACTTGCCAGCAAGGAAATCACCGAGGACGTCTCCGAAGTGTTCGGTGTGGCGGAGATCATTGGGGTGGCTGTCGCCGCCCTCGTCCTGATCATCATGCTCGGGACCCTGATCGCCGCCGGACTGCCCCTGCTGATGGCGCTAGTGGGAGTGGCGGCAGGCGTCGGCGGCACCTTCGCCCTGAGCAGCGTCGTGGACATGAGCTCCATTTCCCCGATGCTCGCGCTGATGCTGGGGCTGGCCGTCGGCATCGACTATTCCCTGTTTATCGTCAACCGGCACCGCAACCAGGTGCTGGCCGGCATGGACGAGGAGGAGTCGGTGGCGCTCGCAACGGGCACGTCCGGCAACGCTGTCCTGTTCGCCGGCCTGACCGTCATCATCGCCCTTGCCGCCCTTGTGGTCCCGGGCCTCCCGTTCCTCGGAGTCATGGGCCTGTCAGCCGCTGCGACGGTGGGAGTCGCCGTGGTGGTTGCCCTGACCCTCACGCCTGCGATCCTCTCCCTCATTGGCCGGAAGCTGATTTCCAAAAGAGCATGGGCCAAGGCCGCACGGCACAATGCGGATCCGAACCACGCTGCCGACGATCTCCTGAAGGAGGCGCACAACAGCAGTCACGGCTGGGGCGGTCTCGTTACCAAGCACCCGGTCATGGCCGTCCTCGCCGGAGTTCTGCTGCTCGGGATCATGGCCCTGCCGGCCAGCCAGCTGAGGCTCGCGCTGCCCGACGGCGGGTCTGAACCGGCCGACTCGCAGGCCTTCAAGGCCTATGACGTCACCAGCCGCAGCTTCGGCGAGGGCATGACGGGACCGATCGTCGTCGTCGGCGATTTCCCGGCAGGCCTCAGCGCACCGGAGGCGCAGGCCAAGCAGCTCGACGTCGCGGACATCCTCCGCGGCACAGAAAACGTCACGGCCGCCGTCCCCGTCGCCCTGAGTGATGACCGCCGCACCGCCGTGTTCCAGGTCATTCCCCGCGAGGGGCCGGCCAGCGCCAGCACCGTTGACGTGGTCTCCGAACTGCGTGCCGAGAAAGCCGCCATCAAGGAGGCCACCGGCGTCAGCATCGGCCTGACGGGACAGACCGCGGGCAACATCGACGTTTCAACCAAGCTTGGTGACGCCCTGCCCCCATACCTGGCCATTGTTGTGGGCCTCTCGCTGCTCCTCCTGCTGCTGGTGTTCCGTTCGGTCGTGGTCCCGCTGCTGGCTACAGGCGGCTTCCTGCTGTCGCTGGCGGCTGCCTTCGGCGCGGTTGTTGCGGTCTACCAGTGGGGCTGGCTGGGGACAATCTTCGGCGTGGACAACCCGGGCGCGGTGCTGAGCTTCCTGCCCATCATCCTGATCGGCGTGCTGTTCGGCCTCGCCATGGATTACCAGGTGTTCATCGCCTCCGGCATGCGCGAGTCCTACATGCACGGGGAAACCGCGAAGCACGCCGTCCGCTCCGGATTCAGCCATGCCGCCGCGGTGGTCACGGCAGCCGCGATCATCATGGTCAGCGTGTTCTCCGGCTTCATTTTCTCGCACCTGAACATGGTCCGCCCGCTCGGCTTCGCGATGGCGGTCGGCGTCCTCATTGACGCGTTCGTGGTGCGCATGACCATCGTCCCGGCCGTGATGTACCTGCTCGGCAACAAGGCCTGGTGGTTGCCGCGCTGGCTTGACCGGATACTGCCCGACGTGGACGTGGAAGGTGCAAAGCTCCGCAAGCCCGGCCCGGCGCCGGCTGATGCTCCCGCAGCCGAACCCGCCGACGTGGCTGCACGACATTATTAGCCTGTTCAGTTGCGGGCCCCGACGGTTTCAGCCCGCGGCAACTAGGCTGGTGCAGTGACCCGCCTCATTCTCGCGTCCCAGTCCCCCGCCCGCACCAAGCTGCTCAGCAATGCGGGCATCGCCCATGACGTCCTCGTCTCCGACGTCGACGAGGACGCTGTGCAGGCGCGCTACGGCGTGACGGATCCGCACGACACTGCCCTGCTCCTGGCAAGGGCCAAGGCCGAGGCGGTGGCTTCCCTGCCCGAGGCGGACGGTGCGCTGGTGATCGGCTGTGATTCCGTCTTCGAATTCGACGGCGAAGCCCACGGCAAGCCCTACACGCCCCAGGTCGCGAAAGAACGGATGCTCAGGATGAGCGGCAGCATGGGGGTGCTGCACACAGGCCACTGGCTGGTGGACTGCCGGGCCACCGATGGTTCCGGCGACGGCGGCCCAGGCTCAGGCGCAACCGTTGGCTCAGTGTCTTCGGCCGAAGTCCATTTCATGGACATGAGCGAGGACGAGATCGACACGTACATCGCGACGGGCGAGCCGCTGCAGTGCGCCGGATCCTTCACTATCGACGGCTACGGGGGCGCCTTCATCCGCAAGGTCGACGGCGACCCGCACACCGTCGTCGGGCTTTCCATCTCCACCCTGCGCGGCCTGCTCGGCCAGGCACAAGTGAACGTCACCGAGCTCTGGACCGGCGGCGCCGCCGATCCGGCAGAGGTGCGGGCCGAGTAGGCCGATTTGCGGCTCCTTGTAGCAACCCTACAAAGCAGAGGCCGCCTACACGCGGATTCCGCCAGTAATATCGGCGGAATCCTCAAAATCAGGCTAGGCTCCCTGAAGGAAAGAAGGAGACGCCTTGTCAGTTAAGCCGGAGCAGTCCGCAGGCCCAGTGCACTCAAACCTCACGAAGGTCCTGATCGCGAACCGCGGTGAGATCGCCGTACGCATCATCCGGGCAGCCCGGGACGAAGGCATCGCCTCCGTTGCCGTGTATGCCGAGCCCGACCGCGATGCCCTGCACGTCCGCCTGGCGGACGAGGCCTACGCCCTGGGCGGCAACACCGCCGCCGAGTCGTACCTGGTCATGGACAAACTGATCGAGGCAGCCCGCCAGTCCGGCGCCGACGCCATCCACCCCGGCTACGGCTTCCTGGCCGAGAACGCCCAATTCGCCGCGAAGGTCATCGACGCCGGCATCACCTGGATCGGCCCGTCACCGGAGGCGATCTCCGCGCTGGGCGATAAGGTCCAGGCCCGCCACATCGCCGAAAAGGTCGGTGCACCGCAGGTACCCGGCACCGCCGACCCTGTTGCGTCCGCCGAAGAAATCCTCGAGTTCGTTGACAAGTACGGCCTTCCCGTCGCCATCAAGGCGGCCTTCGGCGGCGGCGGCCGCGGCATCAAGGTTGCGCGCACCCGGGAGGAAATCCCTGAACTCTACGAATCGGCCGTCCGTGAGGCGACGGCAGCTTTCGGCCGCGGCGAGTGCTTCATCGAGCGGTTCCTGGACGCCCCCCGCCACGTGGAGACGCAGTGCCTGGCCGACGCGTACGGCAACGTCGTCGTGGTTTCGACCCGCGACTGCTCCCTGCAGCGCCGCAATCAGAAACTCGTCGAAGAGGCACCGGCGCCGTTCCTCACGGAAGAGCAGAACCGCCGCCTCTACGAGTCCTCCAAAGCGATCCTCAAAGAGGCCCGCTATCTCGGCGCCGGAACCTGCGAATTCCTCGTGGGACAGGACGGCACCATCTCCTTCCTCGAGGTCAACACCCGCCTTCAGGTGGAGCACTGCGTGTCCGAAGAGGTCACTGGCATCGACCTTGTCCGCGAGCAGTTCCGCCTGGCCCGGGGCGAGAAGCTGGGCTACGACGACCCGGAGGTCCGCGGCCACTCCATCGAATTCCGCATCACCGGCGAAGACCCGGGCCGGAACTTCATGCCCGCCCCGGGCACCATCACCACGCTGAAGAACCCCACGGGTCCCGGCGTCCGCATCGACTCCGGTGTGGAGCAGGGCGACGTCATCAGCGGCAACTTCGACTCGATGCTGTCCAAGCTGATCGTCACCGGAGCCACACGCACCCAGGCGCTGCAGCGGTCCCGCCGGGCTCTTGAGGAGATGGTGGTGGAAGGCATTCCCACCGTCATCCCGTTCGACCTTGCCGTGGTCAGCCACCCGGATTTCGCCCCCGAGGAGGGGCCCTTCAGCGTCCACACGCGCTGGATTGAGACTGCGTTCGTCAACGAGCTCCCTGCCTGGACGCCCGCCGGCGCCGGAACCGAAGCCGCGGAGGAGGCCGGCGAACGCCGCACCGTCGTGGTGGAGGTCGCCGGCAAGCGGCTGGAAGTTGCCCTCCCCGCCTCGCTCGGCTTCAGTGGCGCTGCCTCCGGCGGCGGAAAGCCGGCTAAGTCAAAGAAGCGGAGCCGGACCGGCGGTGCAGCTGTGGCCGCCGGCGGCAACGCCCTCACCTCCCCCATGCAGGGCACCATCGTGAAGGTGGCCGTCGCGGAGGGTGATGTCGTCGCCGAGGGCGATCTCGTCGTCGTGCTTGAAGCCATGAAGATGGAGCAGCCGCTGACCGCCCACCGGTCCGGCACCGTCACCGGGCTGGCCGCAGCGGCCGGCCAGACGGTGGCCGCCGGCGCCGTCATCGCCACCATCGAGGACTGAATGCGTGCATGAAAATGCCCGGTGTGAATTTCACACCGGGCATTTTCATTTCCCTTTGAATGATGGCCGGCCACCGCCCCGGCGGTGGCCGGCCGACAATCAGGACTAGTGCTTAGGCCACGTTGTTTTCGTAGTCCGTGTCTTTGGTTTCCCGGGTGATCCACAGCGCAATGAAGGTGAGCACAGCAGCGGCAGCCATGTAGACGCCGACCATCCAGGTGCTTCCGCCGGCGGCCTGCCACAGGGCAATGGCGACGAACGACGCGGGAGCGGCACCGATCACGCTGGAGAGGTTGTACGCCACGGCGGAACCGGTGTACCGAACATTCGCGGGGAAAAGCTCCGGCAGGATCGCGGCCATGGGTCCGAATGTCAGGCCCATCAGCGTGAACCCTACGATGAGGCCGACGATCGCGGCACCGGGCCCAGGCCCGAACATGGTGAACCACAGCACGCCGAACACAAAGATGCCTGCGGTGACGCCCAGGAGGAACTTGCGGCGTCCCCACTTCTCGGCCAGCGGGCCGGACACAAGCGTGAAGATACCGAAGAAGACGACGCCGAGAATCAGCATCCACAGGAAGTCACCGCGGGGAACGCCCAGGCCGGGAACGAAGTTGGCGATCTCGGCGGCGGACATCGGCTTGCCTGCCTTCTCGGCTGCGGCCTGGGCGGCCTCAACGGAGGCCGGCTTGGTGCCATAGGTCAGGGTGAAGGACGTCATGATGTAGAACAGCACGTAGGTGGCGAACATGATGAAGGTTCCGGCCAGCACGGGGCGCCAATGGCTCTTGAACGTCGCCGTGAACGGAACCTTCGCCACCTTGTCTTCCTTCAGCACCTTTTGGAAGGACAGGCTCTCCACCAGCTTCAGCCGGACGTAGAGACCAACGATGACCAGCACGGCGCTCAGCAGGAACGGTACCCGCCAGCCCCAGGCGAGGAAGTCTTCGGCGCTGAGTGTGGCGTTGAACCAGATAAAGAGCAGGTTGGCCAGGATGAAGCCAATGGGAGCGCCGAGCTGCGGGAACGTTCCGTAGATGGCGCGCTTCCCCTCGGGGGCGTTCTCGGTGGCCAGCAGCGCAGCGCCGGACCACTCACCGCCCAAGGCAAGGCCCTGGGCGAAACGCAGCAGGACGAGCAGCAGCGGCGCGAAGATGGCCCAGCCGGGGACCGAAGCGGTGGGCAGCAGCCCAATGAGGAACGTGGCGAGGCCCATGGTGAGGAGGGAGGCGACCAGGGTGCCCTTGCGGCCGAACTTATCGCCGAAGTGTCCGAAGAGAACAGATCCGATGGGGCGGGCGATGAACGCGACGCCGAAAATTGCAAAGGAGCTCAGAAGGGCGTTGATTTCCGTGGCTTCAGGGAAGAAGAGCCGAGGGAAGACGAGCACCGACGCAGTCGCATAGATGTAGAAGTCGTAGAACTCGATCGTCGTTCCGATGAGGCTGGCAAAGATCACTTTGCCTTTGGAGTTCACCGGTTTGGCAGTGCCATGTTCCGTTGACGTTGCAGGGGATGACATGTAGTGGCGCTTTCTAGGACTGGACGGAATTCGCTGCCGACGCCGCCCGACTAAGAGACAAAAACAGAGTTCAATATTAGTTCCCGCGGTCCAGCAAACGGACATTTCGTCCACTATGCGGACGATCTGGATCGTCTCACAATGAGGGCTCCGCCCACAGCCTAACTCCCCTTCCCGCCCGCTGATAGGCAAATGTCACAGCACGTTAACAAAGGGCGACTGTCCTCGAAACGCGGCCTCCCTAGTTTGGAAGTACACCAAATCCCCAAGGAGGTACACCGTGACTGCTGACAGCACCGCAGAATCCGGCGCCGGCAATTCCCTCGACCTTGCCGCCGAGCCGAAGCCCGGGAGCGGCTCCGCTCCCCTCAATGCGAAGACCGCTTCAGCCACCGCCACCGATGCTCCCGCCCTTGAAGTCCGCCCCGGCCGCTGGATTGCGAACTGGGACGCCGAGAACAAGCACCAGTGGGAAACGGCGGGCCGGTCCATTGCGCGCAGGAACCTCAACTGGTCCATCTTCGCCGAATTCCTGGGCTTCGTCGTCTGGCAGCTGTGGTCGATCGTCGTGGTCCAGCTCCCCGCGGCAGGCTTTACCTTCAGCACCTCCGAAATTTTCTGGCTGATCTCCATGCCGAGCCTCGTGGGCGCAACCCTCCGCATCCCCTACACCTTCATGGTTCCGAGGTTCGGCGGCCGCAACTGGACCATCGTCTCGGCGCTGCTCCTCCTTATTCCCTCCACCGGGCTCGCACTGTGTGTCTCCAACCCGGACACTCCGTTCGGCGTCATGCTCCTGGTCGCGGCCCTGGCCGGCTTCGGTGGCGGCAACTTCGCCAGCTCGATGGCCAACATCACGTTCTTCTACCCCGCCCGCGAAAAGGGCTGGGCGCTGGGCCTGAACGCAGCCGGCGGAAACCTCGGTGCCGCCGTCGCCCAGCTGGCCGTTCCGATCGTCATCACGCTCCTGGCCGCCGGCACCGTGAACCTGCCGATGGCCGGCTGGATGTGGGTCCCGTTCATCCTGATCGCGGCATTTGGCGCCTTCAAGTACATGGACAACCTGACGAGTGCGAAGGGTGACGTGGCGGGCTCCGTTGCCGCCCTGAAAGAACCGCACCTGTGGATCATGGCCCTGCTGTACATCGGCACCTTCGGTTCGTTCATCGGCTTCGCAGGCGTCTTCCCCAAGCTCATCAAGGACTACTTCCCCGCCTTCTCCTCCATCGGAGTAGGCACGGTGGCCCTTTCACTGGCCTTCCTCGGCCCGCTGGTCGGCTCCCTGGCCCGCCCGTACGGCGGACGCATGGCGGACCGGATGGGCGGGGCACGCATGACGGTTGCCGCCTTCGCTTCCATGGCCGTGATCACGCTGACCATGATCTGGACGCTGCCGCTGAAGAGCTTCTGGCTCTTCCTGGTCCTGTTCCTGATGCTCTTCACCGCCAGCGGCTTCGGAAACGGCGCCACCTACCGGATGATCCCGGTCATCTTCGCCACGTCCAGCCGGGCAGCCCGGTCGGGCGCCAGCTCGGTCCACACCCAGCGGCTGGCCTCCGCAGCCCTGGGACTCATCTCGGCCATCGGCGCTTACGGCGGGTTTGTCATCCCGCAGGTGCTGAACGCCTCCAACACGGCAAGCGGATCCTACACTTCGGCGTTCTACGGCTTCGTCGGAGCCTACGTCCTGATGCTGTCCGTCTGCTGGTTCTGCTACATCCGCAATGCCAACCGAAACGCGATGGGACACGTCTAACATGACCAAAAGCGCCGAAACGCACTGCCCTTACTGCGCCCTGCAGTGCGCCATGACGCTGAAGTCCCCGGCGGCCCCGGCCGCAACAGGACTGACCCCGGCCGCCCGGCCGGGGTCAGACCCCGTGCCGGCCCCTGGCGCCAACATCGCGCCGGCCCTCGAGGTGAACGGACGTGACTTCCCCACGAACCGCGGCGGGCTGTGCCGTAAAGGCTGGACCTCGGCGTCGCTGCTGCAGCACCCCGGCCGGGTCACCGAACCCATGCTCAAAGGGCTTGACGGCGTCTTCCGCCCCATCTCCTGGGACGACGCCCTGGCGCGTGTTACGGCAGCTGTTAAGGAGACCCGTTTAAAGTACGGGGCCGACGCTGTCGGCGTTTTCGGAGGCGGCGGCCTCACCAACGAAAAGGCGTACCAGCTGGGCAAGTTCGCCCGCCTCGCGCTGGGCACCTCCCGCATCGATTACAACGGCAGGTTCTGCATGTCCTCTGCGGCTGCTGCCGGCATGCGCGCCTTCGGCCTGGACCGCGGCCTGCCCTTCCCGCTCGAAGCGCTGGACACCGCCAGCACCATCCTCATGCTCGGCTCCAACGTTGCCGAGACCATGCCGCCCTTCGTCCAGCACCTGCAGGGCGTCCGTGACGCCGGCGGCCTCATCGTGGTGGATCCGCGGCGTTCGGCAACGGCGGCCTTCACATCCGACGGCGGCGGGCTCCACCTCCAGCCCCTGCCCGGTACGGACCTCACCCTGCTGCTCGGCCTGTCACACGTGGTCATCCATGAGGGCCTCGTGGACGCCGACTACGTCGCGGCCCGGACCACCGGCTACAACGCCGTCGCCCGCAGCGTCAACGCCTTCTGGCCGGAGCGGGTCCAGTCCCTCACCGGCGTTCCGGCCGATCTCATCCGCGAAACGGCCCGACGGCTCGCCAGCGGCGCACGCCGCGGGGGCAGCTACATCCTCACCGGCCGCGGCGTGGAACAGCACGTGGACGGCACAGACACCGCCACCGCAGCCATCAACCTCAGCCTGCTGCTCGGGCTGCCGGGCACTGCGCGCAGCGGCTACGGCACCCTCACCGGCCAGGGCAACGGCCAGGGCGGCCGGGAACACGGCCAGAAGGCCGACCAGCTCCCCGGCTACCGCAAGATCACCGATCCTGCCGCGCGCGCCCACATGGCGAAGGTCTGGAACGTGCCCGAGTCGCTCATCCCCGGTCCCGGCCTGCCGGCCGTGCAGCTGCTCAAGTCACTGGGAAAGCCCGACGGCGTCCGCTGCCTTTTCGTGCACGCCTCCAACATCGTGGTTGCCTCCCCGGACGCCAACGCCGTTATCCGCGGGCTCCGCAGCCTGGATTTCCTGGTGGTCTGCGACTTCTTCATGTCCGAGACCGCAGCCGAGGCGGACCTCGTCCTCCCGGTGCTCCAGTGGGCTGAGGAAGAAGGCACGCTGACCAACCTCGAAGGCCGCGTCCTGCGCCGCCGCAAAGCCATCAGTCCGCCCGCCGGCGCCCGCAGCGAGCTGTGGATCATGGCCCGGCTCGCCGAAGCCCTGGACGCTCCCTCCACCTACAGCGACGATCCCGAGACGGTCTTCGAGGAACTCCGCCGCGCCTCCGCCGGCGGCGCGGCCGACTACTCCGGCATCGATTATGCTCTGCTGGACAGGGGCGAGGCCGCGTACTGGCCCTATCCCGCGGGCAGCACCGGAACACCGCGCCTGTTCCTGGACGCCTTTGCGCATCCGGACGGCAAGGCGATGCTGACCGCGGTGGCGCCCCGCCGCCGTCGTGCTCCGGCAGCAAACCCCGGCAGGGACGCCGGCAGGGACGCCGCACCAATGACCCTCATCACGGGCCGGCTGCTGGAGCACTACCAGTCCGGCGCCCAGACCCGGCGCGTGTCCGAGCTCCTCGCCTCCCAGCCTGAAGCCAGGATGCAGATCCACCCGGCAGCCGCGGCGGCCATGGGCATCACGGACGGTGCTCGGGTCTCGGTGGCCAATGATCTTGGTGAAGTGGTCTGCCGGGCCGAGCTCAGCACGGCCATCCGTCCCGAAACCGTGTTTCTGCCGTTCCACTTCCCGGAACTCGAAAGCGCGAACCGGTTGACGGAAGCGACCACGGATCCCATCTCCGGGATGCCGGAATTCAAATTCAACAGGGTATGGGTCCGGCTGGCTGCGAACGTACCAAACACCAGTCTTCTTCAGACATCGGAGGCCTCATGAGCGAGCAGATTGTAATTGTCGGATTCGGTCCGGTGGCGGCCCGGCTGGTTGACGAACTGCTGCCGGCACTGCGCTCCGGGCAGGTAGGACTGACCGTCATCGGCCAGGAAGCCGAGGCTGCCTACAACCGCGTGCTGGTGGCCGATCTCGGCGTCGGCCGCACCACGCCGGAGGCCCTGGCCCTCGCCGACGCCGCTGCCCTGGTGGCTGACGGCGTGGACGTCCGGCTCGGCGTGAAGGTCAGGCGTGTGGACCGTGCACGGCAGAACGTCCTGCTCTCTGACGGCACCTCCGCCCACTACGACCGGCTGGTCTTCGCCACAGGCTCCCGGCCTGTCATTCCCAACCTCACCGGGCTGAACCCGGACCCTGCCGCACCGGTCCTCCCGCCGGGCGTCACCGCACTGCGCGACCTTCGTGACGCCGAGGTGCTGCGTCAGGCTGTCGCGGGCCGCAAGCGCGTGGTGGTGCTGGGCGGCGGCGTGCTGGGTCTGGAGACCGCCCTTGCAGCAGCTGAAGAAGGCGCCACCGTCACGGTGGTCCACAACGGACCCCACCCGCTCGGGCGGAACATCGACCGCGGCGGCGGAACGGTGCTTGCTGCCAGCCTGCGCAACTGCGGGGTCCGGGTGGCCGGCAACGCCCGCTCCACGGGCGTCGAGCACAACGCTCCCGACGGCGGCTTCTCGGCTTTGCTGCTTGATGACGGTTCCGCGATCGACGGCGACCTCCTCGTGCTTTCCTGTGGTGTCCGGCCGCGGACCGAACTGGCCGAGGGCTGCGGCCTGTCTACGGGTACGGGCATCCTTGTCGACCACCGGCTGCGGGCGCACCATGAGCCTCACATTTTCGCTATCGGCGACTGCGCGGAGGTTCGCTGCCCGGAACCGGACTGCATCGAATGCCGCACTGCGCGCGGGCCGTCGGGACTGGTGGGTCCGGGCTGGCGACAGGCCGAATGGCTCGCCGAGTACCTGCTGCTGTTGGCCGAGGGAGCGGACGCAGAGGCCCTGCCGGCACTCCCCCAGGAGAAGCCGGGCGTGATCGTGCTCAAGGCCCGCGGCATGAACATGGCCGTAGCCGGGGACAATTCCGCCGAGCCCTGGGACGAGGAAGTCCTCACCGCCGGGGCCGTGAACGGGAGGCCGCGGCTGCAGATCGCCCAGTGGGCGGACCCCGAGCACGGACGCTACGTGAAGATGACCACGCGCGGCGGCGTCCTCGAAGGCCTGGTCAGCGTCGGAATGCCCCGCACGGCCGGAGAGCTGGTGCAGCTGTTCGAACGCGGGGCCGAACTGCCCGCGGACAGGTCCCTGCTGCTGCGCCTCGACGGGCCTGACCAGCTGGCCTCATCCGCCGTGTCCAACGACCCGGAAAGCACGGTCTGCCGCTGCGCAGGGGTCAGCGGCGGCAAGATCGCCGACGCCGTGGCGGGCGGCTGCTCCACCGTCGCCGAGGTTTCCTCGGCAACACGGGCGGGCACAGGCTGCGGCGGCTGCCACGAGGACATCAAGGGGCTCATCGAAAAACACTTTCAGGCGGCAGCCGCCTGAGAGCTGACTATTCTTCGTCTGTTTTCGCCACGTAGACGTCGCAGGGGGCGTTGTGCGCGACGCTGTTGGCAACGCTTCCCAGTACCCGGCCGAGGCCCCGCATACGCCGATTACCCACCACAATCATTCGCGCGCCATGTGTCTCTGCCTGCCGGATCAAAGCCTGGGCGGGCGTGCCCCGAACAGCGAAATACGAGACGCTCACCTTGCCTGACCCCAGGCTACGGGCGACATCCCGTGCCACCCGTTCAGCTGTATCCGCGTCACCAATCACCAGTTGGTCGCTGCCGCTTCCGACGACCATTGTGCGGTCCTTCTCGAACGCGCTGACCACGTGAAGCTCGGCACCAAGGGCAACGGCCAGGTCGCGCGCAGATTCCGCTGCCTTTTTCGCCGTGCCGCTGCCGTCCACCCCTACAACGATTATTCCGCCCATTTTCTGCTCCTCAATCCAAAGCCGCTCATACTGTCGCTGAATCCTACTGTAACTTCGTCTGACAATCAGCATCTACTGGACATGGCCCAGATCACATGCTTAGCTACTTGTAGAGATCATTGACTGACAATCGGACAAGGGCGTTCCGAGAGGCCCAGTGCCATACGAAAAAGAGGACGCCACTCCCAGAGATTGACGTCTCTTCACTTTGACGGAGCAGCGCATGGAAATTCTCGGCAGCATCTACGACCTCATCTGGAATCCGCTGGTCTACGTTGCCCTCGGCACCGGTCTGGCATTCAGCATCGCGACACGCGCCGTCCAGATCCGGCACCTTCCCGAAATGATCCGGTGCCTCTTTACCCGAGCCAGCTCGGACACCGGCACCTCTTCCTTCCAGGCGTTCGCCATGGCCCTGGGAGGACGCGTCGGGGTGGGAAACATTGCCGGCGTGGCCACGGCCATCGCTTTCGGCGGACCCGGCGCCCTCTTCTGGATGATCGCCACTGCCGTTCTCACGGCTTCCAGCGCCTTCATCGAGGCCACGCTCGGACAGATCTACAAAGTGAAGGCCGACGGTGAGTTCCGCGGCGGCATTCCCTGGTACATCGAGAAAGGCCTCGGTCTTAAGTGGCTCGCGAGTACCGTCGCCGTGGTGGCCGTGTTGTGCTATTCGCTGCTGATCCCCGGAGTGCAGTCCTCGACCATCGTGACGTCGCTCGATACGGCCTTCGGCATCCCGACCTGGATCTCCGGTTTGCTGCTGGTGGCCCTGACCGGTTTCGTCGTCTTCGGCGGTACCGGGCGCATCGCGGCCTTCGCCGAACGGGTCGTCCCCGCGATGGCGGCCGTCTACATCCTTCTCGCCGTCGGCGTCCTCATCGTTAACTTCCAAGCAATTCCGGAGGTCATCCGGCTCGTCCTGGCGTCAGCGTTCGGCGTAGACGCCGTCTTTGGCGGCCTGATCGGCGCGGCAGTTTCCTGGGGCGTGCGCCGTTCCCTGTACTCGAACGTCGCCGGTGTTGGCGAGGGCGGCTTCGCAGGTGCGGCCGCCTCGGTGTCCCACCCCGTGAAGCAGGGTCTGGTGCAGTCGTTTTCCGTGTACATCGACACGGTGATGGTGTGCACGGCAACCGGCTTGATGATCCTGACCACCGGCGCCTACAACGTGCTGCCCCAGGGCCGCGGCCCCCTCGTGGAAAACCTGCCCGGTGTGGAGGCGGGCGCGGAGTTCACGCAGCGGGCGGTCGACACCATGCTGCCCGGGTCCAACATCGGCGGAGGCATCATCGCCGTCGCGATTTTCTTCTTTGCCTTCACGTCCATCCTGTCGTACTTCTACTACGGGGTGACGAACATCGTGTACCTCACCGGCACCTCGCGCGGGAAACTGGCAGGCATAGTGAAGGCTGTGATCCTGCTGTCGGTCTACTTCGGCACCGTGCAGAGCGCCGAAGCCGTATGGGCACTCGGTGATATCGGGTACGGCCTCATGGCATGGTTCAACATGGTGGCCATCGCCTTCCTCTGCCCGGTGGCCGTCCGCGCCCTGCGCGACTACGAACGCCAGAAGAAGCAGGGACTCGACCCCGTGTTCGACCCCTCGGCTGCCGGCATCAAGGGCGCTTCCTTCTGGGAGTCCCCCGCCGCTCCCAGAAGGAAGCCCGCTACATATGGACGTGAAGGCGGCGTGCTGCTTCGGAGATCGAACCGCTGAGGGACGGGTAGACCGTGAAGGTGCTGGCCACGTCGTCGACATGCAGCTTCTGCTTCACCGCGATGGAAATGGCGAAGATCAGCTCAGAGGCGTTGGGTCCTACCACCACGCCGCCGATCACCGTGCCCGATCCCTTGCGGGCGAAGATCTTGACGAAGCCGTCCTTCACGTTGCGCATCTTGGCGCGGGCGTTGCTCTTCAGGGAGAGCTTGATGATGTCGCCCTGATACTTGCCCGATTCGATCTCTGCCTCCGAGACGCCCACGGAGGCGATCTCGGGCGAGGTGAAGATGTTGGAGGCCACCTGGTGCAGCTTGATGGGGGTCACGCTGTCGCCGATGATGTGCGCAATGGCGATGCGTCCCTGCATAGCGGCAACGGAGGCCAGTGCGAGGACGCCGGTACAGTCGCCGGCCGCGTAGATGTTGGGCGCGGTGGTGCGCGAAACGCCGTCGACCTTGATGTGCCCGCTCTCGGTCAGCGCAACGCCCGCCTCCTCCAGGCCGATCCCGGCGGTGTTGGGGATCGAACCCACGCACACCAGGCAGTGGCTGCCGGTGACCTTGGAACCGTCGCCGAGGGTGACCACAACACCGTCGCCGGTGCGCTCCACCGTTTCGGCGCGCGACCGGGACAGGACCGTCACGCCGCGGCGCTCAAAGACCTCTTCCAGCACCTCTGCGGCGTCGGTGTCGGAGCCGGGAAGCACCCGGTCACGGCTGGAGATCAGTGTGACCTTCGAGCCCAGGCCGTTGTAAGCGGAGGCGAACTCGGCGCCGGTCACGCCGGAACCCACCACGATGAGCTCTTCCGGCAGCTCGTCCAGGTTGTAGATCTGCGCCCAATTCAGGATCCGCTCGCCGTCGGGCCTCGCCGTAGGCAGCTCGCGCGGGTGCGCGCCGACGGTCAGCAGGATGGCGTCCGCTTCGACCGTTTCCGAGCCCTCTGCCGTCAGGACCTCGATGGTGCGGTTGTCCAGCAGCTTGCCGGAGCCCGCCAGGATGCGGACGTTCTGATGTTCCAGACCGGCCTGGATGTCGCGGGACTGCTGGCGTGCGAGGCCGAGCAGGCGGTCATTGATGTGCTTGAGATCGGCGCGCATCACCGGCACGAAGTCTCCGCCGTCGACGTCGAACTTCACGCCCAGGTCCCCCGCCTCACCGACGCGGGTCATCAGGTCCGACGTCGCGATCAGGGTCTTGGACGGCACGACGTCGGTCAGCACGGCGGATCCGCCGAGTCCGGCGCGCTCGATGATGGTGACCTTGGCCCCCAGGGAGGCGGCAACCATGGCGGCTTCGTACCCGCCTGGGCCTCCGCCGAGAATTGCGATTCGGGGTGCGCTGAAATCAGGATGCATAGTCACAATCAACCATTCTCCCGCAAAGCCGGGCGCACCACCAACAACCTCCGGTTGCCGCCACCCTGCCCGGAGCCCGCGCTTTTGCTGGGCACCCGCGCCGCCGCGCGATAGCTTGTACCAGTGAGTAATACGGAATTCCTGACCATCGATCCCTTCGAGGCAGCCCGCACCGCCGCCGACTACATCGCAGCGGAAACCGGTGTCCAATCGCACGACATCGCCTTGGTGCTCGGCTCCGGCTGGGGCGAGGCCGCAAATCTGATCGGCGAAACCACGGCCACCTTGATGGCCTCCGAAGTGCCTGGTTTCTCCCCTCCTGCTGTGGAGGGCCATGTGGGCACCATTCGTTCAGTGCTGACCAGGGAAGGAAAGCGCGCGCTGGTCCTTGGGGCCCGCACGCACTACTACGAGGGCAAGGGCGTCCGCGCGGTGGTGCATGGTGTGCGTACAGCTGCGGCCGCCGGCTGCAGCACCCTCGTGGTCACCAACGGCTGCGGCGGACTGAACGAAAACTGGACGCCCGGGACGCCGGTCCTGATCAAGGACCACATCAACCTCACCGCCACCTCACCGCTGGAAGGTGCCACATTCGTGGACCTGACGGACCTGTACTCTGCCCGGATCCGCGGCATCGCCCGCGAGGTGGACGCTTCACTCGATGAAGGCGTCTACGCGCAGTTCACCGGCCCGCACTACGAAACCCCCGCTGAGGTGCAATACGCCAAGCGCATTGGCGCCGACCTTGTGGGCATGTCCACCGCCCTGGAAGCCATCGCAGCGCGACACGCCGGCATGGAGGTCTTCGGCATCTCGCTCGTGACCAACCTCGCGGCAGGCATCAGCCCGGTCCCGCTCAGCCATGAGGAAGTCCTGGAGGCCGGGCACGCCGCCGCGCCGCGCATCTCCAAGCTGCTCGCGGAAATCATCGCCCGGCTCTGACCCCTGACGGTCCGCCGCCCCCCGCTTTGACGATAGTTTGGTAACTATGACGTCTTCCGATGCCGACTTCCAGCTGCATGCCGACTCCCAGCTGTTCAGGGCCGCCCGTTCCTGGGCCGGTATGGATCCGGACCCCGCCACGTCCTCGGCCCTGAACGAACTTATTGCGCTCGCGGAGGCCGGCACGCCGGCAGCCCGCCAGCAGCTGCAGGACAGCTTCAGCGGACCGCTGCAGTTCGGCACCGCCGGGCTGCGTGCAGCCCTCGGCCCCGGGCCCAACCGGATGAACCGCGTGGTTGTCCGCCGGGCCGCGGCCGGCTTCGCACGGTTCCTGGCCGACGCCGTCGAGAAGGCGTCACCGGGAACCAGGCCACGCGCCGTCGTGGGTTTTGACGCCCGCTATAACTCCGACATCTTTGCCCGCGAGTCCGCGGCCATCTTCACCGCGGCAGGCTTCGAGACGTTCCTGATGCCGGCGGCACTGCCCACCCCGCTGCTGGCGTATGCCGTCCGCTCGCTCGAGTGCGACGGAGGCGTGATGGTCACGGCGAGCCACAACCCGCCACAGGACAACGGCTACAAGGTATATCTTGGCCGCCATGCGGTGGATGAAAGCGGCCGCGGCGCGCAGATCGTAGCGCCCTACGACGCCCGGATTGCCGCCGAAATCGACAAGGTGGGGCCGATTGACTCCATCGCGCTGGCCGAGGACGGCTGGACAGTGCTGGAGCCGGGCATCGCAGCGGAATACGAGGCCGCCGTCGCGGAACTTGCCAACGAGGAGCTGTTCCCGGCGCGGGACCTCAAAATTGTCCTCACGCCCATGCACGGAGTTGGCGGAGACACGGCCGTGGCCGTTTTGAAGTCCGCCGGCTTCACCGACGTCACGCTGGTGAGCGAGCAGGCGGTGCCGGACCCGAACTTCCCCACGGTCAGCTTCCCCAACCCGGAGGAGCCCGGCGCCCTGGATCTCGCCCTCGCGGCGGCCGCTGAGACCGGCGCGGACATCGTCCTGGCGAACGACCCGGACGCCGACCGCGCCGCCGTCGCAGCCAAGGACCCGGACACTGGTGCCTGGCGCATGCTGCGAGGCGATGAAGTGGGTGCCCTGCTCGGCGCCCATGTGGTGGCCCGGCTCGCCGCTGCCACCAACGAAACCCACGACGGCGTGTTCGCCAATTCG
Source organism: Arthrobacter sp. (assembly GCA_031178585.1). Next base: position 8,245 of record JAPSIT010000005.1, on the reverse strand, counting down.
ATTGTTTCCTCCCGGCTGCTGTCCCGCATCGCAGCAGCTGCCGGGTATGCGCACGAGGAAACCCTGACAGGGTTCAAATGGATTTCCCGCGTCCCGGGCCTCCTGTACGGGTACGAGGAGGCGCTGGGCTATTGCGTGGCCCCGAACCTGGTCAGGGACAAGGACGGCATATCCGCAGCCGTCCTGATCGCAGAACTTGCCGCGGCCGCCAAGGCGGACGGCAAGACGATCTTCGACACCCTGGATGAGCTGTACCTGTTCCACGGGTTGCACGCGGGCGACCAGCTGAGCATCCGGGTGGCAGACCTTGGCCTGCTGGACGCCATGATGAACCGGCTCCGCGTCAGCCCCCCGGAATCCTTCGGCGGTTCCACGGTGGAGTCATTCATCGATCTCGCCGAAGGCAGCGCTGACCTGCCGCCGACCGACGGACTCCTCTACGTCACCCGCGACCTGACCCGGGTGATTATCCGCCCCAGCGGCACGGAACCCAAGCTCAAGTGCTACCTCGAGGTCATCCGCAGCGTTGGTTCGGCAGCGGAACTGCCGGACGCCCGGACAGCCGCCCGTGCCGCGCTGGATCAGGTACTTCGTGACGTCCGCGAGGCGCTGGGGCTCTAAAGCCGGGTTTAAAGCTCAATCTCGATGTAGCCCTCGTCGATGCGGGTCGTGAAAGTGGGAAGGCGCAGCCCCGGGTTCCCGAAGCACTCACCCGTCTCGAGGTCGTAGACCTCCTTGTGAAGGGGCGATGCGATGGTGGGGCGGGCGCCGCGGGATCCGAGGATGCCGCGTGCCATGACCATGGCGCCGGTAGCGGGGTCTTCCTGGGCGACAGCGAAAACCTCACCGGCGGCAGTCCGGAACAGTGCCACCTGGCGCCCCGCGACGAGTGCCGCTTCGCCCCAGGCGGGTTCCAGTTCGTTCACGGCGCAGACCCGGTGCCAGGCGGCGGCGTACCCGGTAGTCAGATCCTCAAGTTCCAGTGTTGCCGTCATGTCGGCTCCTCTCCCTGTGCCTGCTGTCCGGCGGAAAGCCGGTTTCCGCGAGGCGTCTTTCGCCTGCTTCAGCCGCCAGTGCGGCGGTATATTCAACCTAGATTCCTGGTGTTTCAAAGTCGTGCAGTCATTGTGTCCGGAACGTAAAAGACACCTCACCTGACCCGAAACGTGTTCGTGATGCAGAAGTTAAGTTCACGAAACAAACGGGAAACTGAAGCGAAACTGCCCCTGCCTAGTCTGGATGGACAAGCTGCAGAGCACCGTCTGCGGCCCATGCGAAAGGCCCCTAAGTGACCGGACAGACTTCAAGCACAGAGACACCGCGCCGCATCGTCGTCGCCGGCGGCGGCCCGGCTGCCCACCGTTTTGCAGACGCCATGCATGCCCGTGGCCTCGAAGGCTGGCAAGTAACCGTACTTACGGAAGAAGCGCACCTGCCCTACGACCGGGTCGCCCTGAGCAAGGCCCTCACGGACAGCGACGTTGACCTCACGCTCGGCGCCGCGTCCATGTGGGACCACGAAGCCCTCACGCTCAAGACCGGCGAGCGCGTGGTGAAGATCGACACCACCGCAAAGGCCGTGGAAACCGCTGCCGGCAACCGCTTTGAATACGACGAACTCGTCGTGGCCACCGGGTCCGACGCCGCCAGGCTCCCCATCCCCGGCGCCGAGCACGTGCATGTCTACCGCACGCTCGAAGACGTCTGGGCGATCAACAAGTCCATCGCCGAGCTCACCGAAAAACTCGGCCGCAAAATCAACGCCGTCACCATCGGCGGCGGCCTGCTGGGTCTGGAATCGGCAGCCGGCACCGAACAGCTCGGAGCCACCCCGGTGGTCATCAACGGCGCACCCTGGCTCATGAACACTCAGCTCGACGAGGGCGCCGGCCAGGCGCTGGGCCGCCTGATCCAAGCCAAGGGCTTCGAGGTCCACGGCGGCGTGTTCCCGTCAGAGATCCTCGCGGACGACGAGGGCCAAGTCACCGGCGTGCTGATGGCCGACGGCCGCACCATCCCGGCTGACCTCGTCATTGTGGCCATCGGCGTGAAGCCCCGTGATGAACTCTTCCGCCCCGCCGAGGGTGAGGAACCCCTGTTTGACCTCGGCCCCCGCGGCGGCGTGGTCATCAACGACGACTGCTCCACCCAGGTCCCGGGCGTCTGGGCCATCGGCGAAGTGGCCAACTTCGGCGGCATGTGTTTGGGTCTGGTGGCTCCGGCCAACACCATGGCCGAAATTGTGGCCGACCGCCTGCACGGCGGCGAGGCAACGTTCCCCGGCTTCGACACCGCCACCAAGCTGAAGCTGTCCGGCGTGGATGTGGCCAGCTTCGGTGACGCCTTCGCCAAGACCGAGCACGCGCTCGAAATCGTCTACGCCGACCCCGCCCGTGGCGTGTACCAGAAGATCGTCACCACCGACGACGCCAAGACCCTGCTCGGCGGCATCTTCGTCGGCGACGCGGCCCCGTACACGAGCCTCCGCCCGCTCCTGGGCCGCGAGCTTCCGGCCGAGCCAGGTGCGTACCTGACGGCAGCCGGCGGTGGAGAAGCCCCCGAAACCGAACTGCCGGACGACGCCACCCTGTGCTCCTGCAACAACGTGACCGCGGGCAGCATCCGCGACGCCATCAACGGCTGCGGTGCCTGCGAAGGCAACGCCCCGGTCCAGGAACTGGGCGAGCTGAAGGGCTGCACCCGTGCCGGAACCCAGTGCGGTTCTTGTGTTCCCATGCTGAAGAAGCTGCTCGAAACTGAACTGACCAAGTCTGGCGTCGAGGTTTCGAAGGCCCTCTGCGAGCACATCGAGCTGTCCCGCCAGGAACTGTTCGACGCCATCCGTGTCCTGGAGCTGACCTCGTTTGAAGAAATCATGGCCAAGTACGGCACCGGCGCAGGCTGCGACATCTGCAAGCCGACCATCGCCAACATCCTGGCCAGCCAGAACAGCGCCTACGTCCTGGACGCCGGCCGCGGCACCCTGCAGGACACCAACGACCGCGCCCTGGCCAACATGCAGAAGGACGGAACCTACTCGGTTGTCCCCCGCATCGCCGGCGGCGAGATCACCCCGAAGAAGCTCGGCGTCATCGCTGCAGTGGCCGAGAAGTACAACCTCTACACCAAGATCACCGGCGGCCAGCGCATCGATATGTTCGGCGCCCGCCTGGAGCAGCTGCCGGAAATCTGGAAGGAACTGGTAGACGCCGGCTTCGAGTCCGGCCAGGCCTACGGCAAGAGCCTGCGCACAGTGAAGTCCTGCGTCGGTTCCACCTGGTGCCGTTTCGGCGTGCAGGACTCGGTGGCCATGGCCATCCAGCTCGAACTGCGCTACCGCGGCCTGCGCAGCCCGCACAAGCTCAAGATGGGCGTCTCCGGCTGCGCCCGCGAATGCGCGGAGGCCCGCGGCAAGGACGTAGGCGTGATCGCCACGGCCGACGGCTGGAACCTGTACGTCGGCGGCAACGGCGGCGCCACTCCGGCCCACGCCCAGCTGCTGGCCAAGGACCTTGACGACGAGACGCTGATCAAGTACATCGACCGCTACTTCATGTACTACATCCGCACCGCGGACCGCCTGCAGCGCACCGCCCGCTGGCAGGAGGAACTTGACGGCGGCGTCAAGCACGTCGAGGACGTGGTGGTACACGACACCCTGGGCATCGCCGAGGAACTCGAGGCTGCCATGGCTAAGCACGTGGACACGTACATCGATGAGTGGGCCGACACGCTGAAGGACCCCGAGCGCCTGCGCCGGTTCCGCTCCTTCGTGAACGCCCCGGACCAGAAGGACGATTCCATCACCTTCGTGCCCGACGAGCGCGGCCAGATGCGTCCGGCAACGGCGGAGGAGAAGGCGCTAGCCGCTCAGCAGCCAGTCCTGATTGGAGCTTCCATCCCCGTGCGCTCCTCCGCGCCGGAGCTGCTTGACGGAAGTGAGGTTTAGCATGCAGCTCAGCATTGATCTCACCGGCCGCGAGGTCCTGGTGACAGGTTCCGACGCCGCAGCCCGCCAGGCGGTCCGCCGCTACAAGGCCGCGGGGGCGGTCGTCTACCGCCTCAGCGCGCCAAACGGCGCCGGGCACGACGGCCCCCTGCCCGAGCGCCCGTTCCTGGTCGCCGCCGTCAATGACGGCCAACCCGGCTGGGAACCCCTGCTCGAGCGGTGCCGGGCAACCGGCATTCCGGTCTCGGCCGAACCTGCGGCCGGTGTGGCAGGGCACGTGACGCTGGTCGGCGGCGGCCCCGGCACCGCCGAGCTGCTGACCGTGGCCGCCGTCAACGCCCTGCGGGACGCGGACGTCGTGTTCTACGACCGGCTCGCCCCGTACCAGGAGCTCGCCTCCCTGACCTCGGCCGAGCTGGTGGATGTGGGCAAGAAGCCCGGCCACCACAAGGTCAGCCAGGACGACATCGAAAAGCTCATGGTGGAAAGCGCCCTCTCGGGCAACAATGTGGTCCGCCTCAAGGGCGGGGACCCCTACGTCTTCGGCCGCGGCGGTGAGGAAGTGGCCTCCTGCGTGGCGGCCGGCGTGCCCGTCCGCGTGATCTCCGGTGTCACGAGTGCCATCTCGGTGCCGGCGGCTGCCGGGATCCCGGTGACGCACCGCGAGGTCAGCCACATGTTCACCGTGGTCTCCGGCCACGCACCGCTGACCGAGCAGGAGCTCACGCACCTGGCCGGCCTGGGCGGCACTATCGTGGTCCTTATGGGAATTGGTACGCTGCATCACCTCGCCGCCGGTCTCCGCCGCGCCGGGATGCGCGCTGACATGCCTATGGCCGTGGTGGAGCGCGGATACCGTCCGGGCCAGCGCACCACCATCGCCGAGCTTGGCACCATTGCCTCTGCTGCTGCAGGCTGCAGCAACCCCGCCGTCCTGGTGATCGGTGAGGTGGTGCGGGTGGCTGAGGCCAACCGCGGGCATGCCGAGGCCGCCGCCGACCTTGACCGCCTGGCGGCCTCCCTGCTGGAATCGTGAAGGTTATGACCTCTTTGAACACCATCGCTCCCCCAGCCACAGGCCCCGCGGGCACAGCGACACAGGATGCGGCTGCCCCTGAGGCCACCGAGGCTCCGCTCGAAGGTTTCCGGATCGGTGTCACCTCACACCGCCGCTCCCGGGACCTGATCGAGGCCCTGGAACGCCGCGGCGCCGAGGTACTGCACGCCCCCGCGCTCAAAATCGCTCCGGTCAATGAGGACGTCAGCCTCATCGAGGACACCAAGGCGATCATCGCCGCGAAGCCCGACCTCTGCATCGCCACCACCGCCTACGGCATGCGCCGCTGGTGCGAAGCGGCGGACGCCTCCGGGATCGGCGAGGAGCTACTCGACACCCTGGCTTCCTGCAGGATGTTCGTTCGGGGACCCAAAGCCCGCGGCGCCGTCCGCGCAGCCGGCCTTGCCGACGTCGGAATCAGCAGCGACGAAACCACCGCCACGCTCGTGGACATGCTGCTCCAGGAAGGCGTGCGCGGGAAGACCGTGGCCGTGCAGCTGCACGGCTACACAGATGTCCGCCAGTTGGAGCGTCTCCGGATGTCCGGCGCCACCGTCCTCACGGTCACACCATACCGCTGGGTGAAGCCCGACGGCGCGGACCGCCTCCCCCGCCTGATCGAGGCTGCCTGCAGCGGCAACCTCGACGTCCTGACCTTCACAAGCGCCCCGGCAGTGGATGCCATGTGGAGCACGGCTCACGAAATGGGCCTGTACAGGCAGCTGGTGGAAAGCCTCAAGACCACGGTCACCACCGCCGTCGTGGGTCCCGTGACCGCCCAGCCACTGCTCGACGCCGGGGTCACTCCCCTGGTTCCGGAGCGTTTCCGGATGGGCGCGCTGATCCGGCTGGTCTGCGAACACTTGGCGCTGAACCACGTGCGCCGCCTCGAGACGCGCTCCGGCACCGTGGAACTGCGCGGCCGCTCGCTGCGGATCGACGGCGAACCGGTGGAGGTCGCGCCAGCTCCGCTACTGCTCCTGCGCGCCCTCCTTGGTGCCGAAGGAGCCGTGCTGTCGCGTGAATCTCTGTCGGAGCTCCTGGAGCTGCGCGGATCGGTGCATGCCCTGGACATGACGGTCAGCCGCCTGCGGTCCTCGCTGCCGGACGGGCGGCTTGTGGAAACTGTGGTCAAGCGCGGCTACCGGATCCGCGTCTAACGCCCTGTTCCTGTCCGAGTGCGGTGGCTTCTGTTGCCGGGCGGTAACGGGCAGCGAACACGCGGGGACAAATCGGCAACGGCTGGGAAACACCCCGGAAAAACTGGCCACCTACGCTGGGTTCCATCATGAAGTTCCGGCCGTTAGCGGCCGCCAGCGAAAGGGCCAGCACATGTCCGCTCCGGCAACCTCCACCTCCTCCGCTCCCCGCATTGTCATCGCGGGCGCCGGCCCAGCCGCCCAGGCCCTCGTCCGGCAATTGGACGGCGCCCGCTTCGCCGGCAGCATCACAGTCCTGAGCAACCGGGATGACACACCGGAGGAACTGCTGGAGCTGGCCCTGCTCCCCCAGGTCTCCGTCCGGTTCGGCCAGCCCGCCAGCCACATCGACGCCCACAACCGCACCGTCGCCACAGCCGACGGCATGGAGTTTGCCTACGACGAGCTGGTGATTGCTACGGGATCCGCTCCTGTCGCGAACCCGGTGGAAGGCGCGGCCCAGTGCCTGAGCTACTCCACCATTGACGATGCCGCGCGGATTGCAGAAGCCGTTGGCGAAGTCACCCGGGAGCTCGGCAGGCGCCCGCTGGGAATCCTGGTCGGCAACGGCACAGCCGCCGGCCAGGCGGAGGAAGTCCTGCGCGCCAACGGCGTCCGTCCAATCCGCACCACGGCCCGCCCTGCCGCCGTCGTGCCCGGAAAGTCAGTTTCCGGCCTGGTGGCTTCCGCGGTGATTTTCGAGGACGGCAGCAGCATGAGCGGCGACCTGGTAGTCCTGGCCGAGGAGCGGGTGTCCCGGGACGATCTGGCCGCCACCGCCGGGCTGCGGACCGCCGCCGCCGGAGGGATTGTTATCAGCCGGGATTTCCGGACGTCAGTTCCCGGCATTTGGGCCATCGGCGACGCGGCAGCGTTCGACGGCGTCCGGCTGGGGCTGCTGGTTGCCGTGGTTTCCGCCGCCGGTGCCTGCGCGACGCAGCTCCTGACGGCGGCTTCCGCGCCCCCGGTGCTGCAGGCCGTTGCCTGACTTCAACGCGGGGCGTGGCGTTGCACTTCGGCGAAGAGCGGCCGGGTGGGCAGGCGCATCTGACCGGCCATCCGGCGGCGGTTTTGCGGACTTCGGCTTGTGGCAAGATGGTTCCCGAAAGAGCCTCGGACGCCGTTACGCCGCAGGCCTACAAGGCCCCTCGAGAGGACCATCATGAGCAACGAAGCCGCCCCTTCCGTTCAACCCGCCACTGCTGATGCCGGCAGCATCGCATCTTTCATCGACCATACGCTGCTGAAGCCGGAAGCCAGCGAGGCCGAGATCCTCAAGGTCTGCGCCGAGGCTGCGGAGTACAAGTTCAAGTCGGTCTGCGTGAACCCCGTCTGGGTGAAGACGGTCAAGAAGGCGCTCAAGGGCACCGGCGTGCTGACATGCTCCGTGGTCGGGTTCCCGTTGGGAGCCACGCCCAGCGACGTCAAAGCGTTCGAGGCGCGCGGCGCCGTGCTGGACGGTGCGGACGAGGTGGACATGGTCATCAACATCGCCGATGCCCGCGCCTCGGACAAGGGTGCCCTCGTGGACGACATCAAGGCGGTAGCCGAGGCTGTCCACGGCGGCGAAGCGATCCTGAAGGTCATCATCGAGACCGCCCTGCTCAGTGATGACCAGAAAATCCTGGCGTGCGAGGCGGCGGTGGAGGCCGGGGCGGACTTCGTCAAGACGTCCACCGGATTCAACGGCGGAGGCGCGACCGCTGAAGACATCGCCCTGATGCGGCGCACCGTAGGCCAGACCCTGGGCGTGAAGGCATCCGGCGGCGTGCGTTCCCTGGCTGATGCGCAGGCTATGATTGCTGCAGGTGCAACACGTATTGGTGCCAGCTCCGGAATTGCGATCGTCAAGGGTGAACAGGGTTCGTCCGGCTACTGATCCGCCGGCGGCAGCCACAGTTTGAGCCCCCCGAGGGGCCGAGGAGGAATGAATGTCCAGCAAGATCGACGCGCAGGTTCAGACACCCCAGAACGAGAACAGCCTGGTCACCAGCGTTTTCCTGTTCGTAGTGATGATGGCCCTGTTCCTGGGAGCCATTT
>JAPSIT010000117.1 GCA_031178585.1 Arthrobacter sp. | reverse complement strand
GCGCGGAGGCGCAGCGCGAGCTGGGCCAGGAGTGCTGACGTCCACACCAGCAGGCATGTCGAACCCACGATGTTCAGCAGAACGCCAAGCACCATCTCGGGGAACGCCAGTTCCAGCACCACTGTGACCACACCGAAGGCGACGCTGGCCAGGACCGCGACGACCGGCACTCGGGCCTTGGACACGGAAGCAAGCAGGCGTGGCGCTTCACCGCGCTCGGCCAGGGAGTACGCCATCCGGGAAGCACCGTAGAGGTTGGCGTTGAGGGCGGAGAGCAGCGCCGCCACGGCCACCAGGGTGATGGCTGTGGCTGCGCCCGGCATACCGGCGGCATCCAGCACGGCGGCGAACGGGCTCTTCAGCCCGGCCGACCCCACGGGAACCACCGCGGCGATCACGAAGATGGCGCCGATGTAGAACACCAGGATGCGCCACAACACCGTCCTGACAGCCTTCTTCACACTTCGGGCCGGCTCGGCCGTCTCGGCTGCCGCCACGGACACGATCTCTGTGCCGCCAAACGCGAACGCCACCACGAACAGTGCCGTGGCAATCCCGCCGAAACCACTCGGCGCAAAGCCTTCCCCCATGAAGTTAGCCAGGCCCGGCGACTGCACGCCCGGCAGCCAGCCAAACAGCAGCGCAAAGCCCACCAGCAGGAACCCGACGATCGCCGCCACCTTCAGCAGGGCGAACCAGAACTCGAACTCGCCGAAGTTCTTCACGCTGGTCAGGTTCACCGCGGTGAGCACCACGATGAACACAAAGGCCATCAGCCACACCGGCAGAGCCGGGAAGATCGTGGCCAGCAGGCCCGCCGCGCCGAGCGCCTCGGCCGCGATGACCACCACCAGCTGGATCCACCAGAGCCAGCCGACCGTGGCACCGGCCACCGGCCCGTAAGCCTTGGCGGTGTAAACGGAGAAGGCGCCGCTGTCCGGGTTGGCGGCAGCCATTTCACCGAGCGCCCACATCACGAGGATGATGAGGGTGCCGGCGACCAGGTAGGAGATCAGCACCGCCGGGCCGGCGGCCTGGATGCCGGCGCCCGAACCGATGAAGAGACCCGCGCCGATGGCGCTTCCGAGTCCCATCATGGTGAGCTGACGGGGTTTCAGGGCGGCGCCAAGCGCCGGGGCAGACGTCATTGTCTGTTGTTCCATGGGGAGTCCTCTGAGTTGTCTGTCGAACGGGTAAAGGTGGAACGGGTGGGGGTTTCAGGCGGCGTGGGGTGCAAGGGTGGCTTTCAGAACCTGGAGCACGCGGTCGTTGGAAGCGGGGTCGGCAACGGTGATCCGGATGCCGTCGCCCTGGTAGGCGCGGACCAGGATGCCCGCTTGGTCGAATGCGGCCACGAGCCTCGCCGTGAGGTCGTCATCTGCCCGGATCCATAGGAAGTTGCCTTGGCTTGGCTGCAGTTTCCACCCTTGGGCTTCCAGCCGTGCGGCCAACCGTGAGCGCTCTTCCTTGACGACGGCGACCCTCGCCTGCATCTGGTCGGCCGCGTCCAGCGAAGCGATGGCAGCCTTCTGGGCCAGAGCAGTCACCGAAAAGGGAATGGCGGTCCGGCGCAGTCCCTCTGCAATGTCCGGCGCGGCCACGGCGTATCCCACGCGGAGGCCGGCGAGTCCGTAGGCCTTGGAGAAGGTGCGCAGGATGCAGACGTTCGGGTACTTCCAGTAGAGCGCCAGGGAGTCGGGCCCGCTGCCTGGCTCGGCGTATTCCACGTAGGCTTCGTCGATCACTACGAGGACGTCGGACCGGACCGAGCGGAGGAACGCCTCCATGCGTTCATGGCTGATCGGGACGCCCGTCGGGTTGTTGGGGGTGCAGAGCAGCACCACCTTGGTCCGTTCGGTGACGGCTGCGGCCATGGCGTCAAGGTCGTGGCCCTCGGCGTCGTCCAGCGGGATGCGGACGGGCCGGGCGCCTGCCAGCTCCACCAGGATGGGGTAGGCCTCGAAGCTCCGCCACGCGAAGATCACTTCATCCCCGGCGTCGCACAGTCCGGTGATGATCTGCTGGAGGACGCCGACGCTGCCGGGTCCCACCGCGACTTCCGCGGCGCTGACGCCGAGATGCCGGGCGATCCGTTCGCGGAGTTCGACGGCGGCCATGTCCGGATAGCGGTTCATCCTGCCGGCCCCTTCGGCCACCGCTGCGGCGGCCGCGGGCAGGGGTTCGTGGTGGCTTTCATTGCTGGCGAGTGGTGCGATGTCCTCGCCGGCACTGCGCCGGCCAGGGACGTAGGACGGGAGGCCGGAGACCGCGGCACGCAGGATGGGGTGCGCGGATTCGGCAACCGTCGGGATCTGATCAGTGGTCATGAGGCTTGATCATGAATGTGACCCGAAGCACATGGCAAGATACTCTGGACGCCTTGTGCTTTCTGCTCAACCTCTAATGTCTGTGGTGAAAATATGACCATCCCGAGTGCCCGCACCTTCGATTCCCTGGACGCCAGGATCATCCTCGCCCTCGACAAAGACCCCGAAGCCAGCGCCTTGGCACTTTCCCGGACGCTCGGCGTCGCACGGAACACAGTGCATGCGCGTCTGGCGAAGCTCGAGCGCGGCGGGGCCCTCAAGTCCTTCAGCCGGAGGCTGGACCCGGCGGCCTTCGGCTACGGCCTGATGGCTTTCCTTTCCCTGGCCATCAGCCAGACCCGCGCGGGCTCCGTGGAAAACGGACTCGAAGCGATCCCGGAGGTCATTGAGGTGCATGCCACCACGGGGGACGCCGATCTCATGGCCAAAGTGGTGGCCCGGGACACGGCCGATCTTTACCGCATCACGAACCAGATCCTGGAAATCGACGGGATCCAGCGGACCAGCACGGCCATTTCAGTCCTGGAACTCATGCCGCCCCGCTTCGACGGCCTGCTGAACCGGCTGTCGCAGCAGGAATCCCGCTCATCGGGCTAAAGCGGAGTGACCCGGGTCATAACTGCGCAAATTCGCACTTCTACTAGGTCTTGCTGACAAATATCCCAGCCGAAATCCTTTCTCTTGCTTATGGAACGCCTGGATCCGACGATTCCTGCATGACTTCACTTACAGTGTCCGGCCGCGTGGCACAGGTTCTCAGCAGCTATCTCAGCGATGTGTTCGGCGTGATGGGCAACGGAAACGTTTACTTCCTGGACGCCGCCGAGAAGGAGGGCCTCCGCTTCACCGCGGTACGCCATGAAGGTGCCGCCATCGCGGCTGCGGACGCTTATTACCGGGCATCCGGGCGCCTGGCGGCGGGGACCACCACCTACGGCCCCGGTTACACCAACGCCCTGACGGCCCTCGCGGAGGCGGTCAAGGCGCAGATCCCCGTGGTGCTGGTCACCGGGGACGCCCC
>JAPSIT010000045.1 GCA_031178585.1 Arthrobacter sp. | reverse complement strand
GGCACGTACTCAGTTAATGGTGGCCCGGCACTTCCCATACCGAACCAAGGCCAATTCAGCCCCGCCCCTCAAACGGTGAGCGTCTGGCGCTCCGTTACCCGGAACTATGCCGACGACTGCATCACTAACCCCCGCGGCCAAGGCTGCCCAACGCGATAGCCACACGGGCGAGTTCCATGCTGGTAGCGACAAACGGTGTGACCCTCAGCGCATCCGGAATAGTTGCACACGCGCGTCAGTTGCAGCTTGTGAACCCGATGCATTCTGAAAGGAACTCCGCATGCTGTTTTCCCCGCTGACCCTCGGCGAGCTCGAACTCCCGAACCGCCTCGTCATGGCACCCCTGACCCGTGTCCGCACCGGCAAGGAAGGCGTACCTGGCCCCCTCGTGGTGGAGCATTACCGCCAACGTGCTTCTCTCGGCCTGATCGTCAGCGAAGGAACGTACCCCAGCCCCGCCGGCCGTTCCTACCCGGGGCAGCCTGGGCTTGTAACCCCCGAACAGATCACCGGCTGGAAGAAGGTCACCGACGCCGTCCATTCTGAAGGTGGTCGGATATTCGCGCAGATCATGCACGGCGGCCGCGTGTCCCACGAGGACATCAACGGCGGCCATCGGGTTGTCGCCCCCAGTGCGGTCGCAGTCGAAGGTGAGACGCGCACCTACAACGGCAAGCAGCCCCACCCCGTGCCGCACGAGCTCTCCACCGACGAGCTTCCCATCGTCCGCGAGGAAATCGTCACCGCATCGCGCAACGCCATTGAGGCGGGATTCGACGGCGTCGAGCTGCACTCCGCCAACGGTTACCTCCTGCACGAGTTCCTCGCGCCGAACACCAACGTCCGCACGGACAGCTATGGAGGCTCTCCCGAAAACCGCGCCCGCTTCGTGATCGAGACGGTGAACGCCGTCGTGGAAGCTCTGGGCGCCAACCGGGTGGGCATCAGGATCTCGCCCGAACACAACGTCCAGGGCATCGAAGAGACCGACGCCGAGGACGTGCGGGCCACGTACGAGGTGCTGGTCAACTCCATTGCTCCGCTGGACCTCGCCTACCTGAGCATCCTCCACGCTGATCCCACCGGGGACCTGATCCAGGACCTGCGCGCCCGCTTCAACGGTACGTTCCTTGTCAACACGGGCTTCGGCGTCATCACCACCCGCGAGGAAGCTGTCTCGCTGGTGGCTGACGGCCATGCAGATGGCGTCGTGGTTGGCCGGCCGGCGATCGCCAATCCTGACCTCGTCCGCCGCTGGCGCGAGGGACTGCCGCTGAACGAGCCCGACGCGAGCACGTTCTACGGCGAAGGGGCCAAGGGCTACACCGACTACCCTGTGTACCAGCCGGCCTAGTCTGCTCCGACGCCCTGAACGGCCAGTTACCGCGCTGCTACCGCTCTGCGGCCCGAGCTGCCGGCGCGCTGTCGTCAAGAAGAACCGCCTGGTTTCCAGGCGGTTCTTCTGGTTCTGCCGTCTTTGCCCACCCAGCAGATGCTTCCGGCACTCGCGCGGCGGCGCCCCGAGCAGCCGGCGGAATCCTAGGGCCGCATGGATCCTCCACGCGATGCCCACCTATAGGATTTGAGCATGCAAAAATCGTCCAGCGGCCTCCGCACCGGCAGTCGACAGACCGGCGAGAGCTCCCGACGCTCTGCCGGCCGGGCCGTCAGCCGACAGGTTCTCGCTGACCACGTGTACGAGGAACTCCTCGCCGCCCTCATGGACGGCCGGCTTGAGCCAGGCGCCGCCGTCAGTATCGACGGGACCGCCCGTGATCTTGACGTCTCGCCTACCCCCGTCCGTGAAGCCCTCGCCAGGCTGGAGCACACCGGGATGGTGCGGCGGGTGGCGCTGAAGGGTTACCGCGTTGCTCCCGTTTTCACCCGCGAGGATTTCGCGGAGCTCATGGAGGCCCGGCTGGCCATCGAGCCCGTCAACGCCCGTCTGGCCTGCGCCCGGCTCAATCCCGAACGCCTCGCGGCACTTGAGAAGACGGTCGATGCCTTGAAATCCGCGCCGCGCGGACCGTCCTTTGCCGAGTACAAGGATTACCTGGAAGCGGACGAGCACTTCCATCAGCTCATCGCACAACAAACCGGAAACCAATTTATGGAAGCGGCGTACGCCGCCCTAGGCGGGCAGGTCCAGCGGTTCCGGCTTTTCGGGGGCGTGGGAATCACCGACGCCGAATACGCCATCGCCGAGCACCAGGCGGTTCTGGATGCTTTCTCCACCGGTGACCCCGAAAAGGCCGAGGCCGCCATGGCCGACCACATCCAAAAGGTGCGGGCACGCGCCATCGCTGACGCGCCCGAAGACTAGGCCCAAGTGACGCTCTTCACAGCGTCCAGCGCCCTCCTATAGGATCTTTGATCAGCCGAAGAGGCCGTAAGAAAACCTTGACAGCTCCAGCCCGGATAGTAGATCCTATAGGAAACAGGATTCACGAAGGAGTGCACGACGTGGCTTATACAGCTGACAACTGGCCCATCACCGCAGCCCTGCTGCAGTTTCCCGGCGTAGATGCCAAGGGAACCCCCATGAACGACGCCGACGCCTCCGCCTGGGCCGAGGTCTTTACCGAGGTCAAGGAAGCCGGCTTCGCCGACGTCGACCTGACTGACAGCTGGGTCCGCCCCGGCGACCTCAGCAAGGAGCGCCTTGCGGAGTTCAAGCAGACCGCGGACAGCGTTGGCGTCGGCCTGCCTGTTATTTCCGCGATCCGCCGCAGCGTGATCGAGGAAGGCAACTGGGAAGCGAACCTCGAGTACAGCCACCGCACCATCGACGCCGCCGCCGAGCTGGGCTGCGAGGTTGTCTCCTTCGGCCTGCACCAGGCGATCACCCCGGAGCAGCAGAAGCAGCTGTGGTTCTGGACCCTTGAGGGCTACAAGGACCCGGTGGGGGACAAGGAAGCCTGGAACAACGCCGTCACCCGGCTCCGCGAACTCGGCCGCCACGCTGCAGAGGTGGGCGTCCTGCTCTCCCTCGAAATGTACGAGGACACCTTCCTGGGCACCGCCGATTCGTCGGTGCGGCTGGTCCAGGACATCGGGCTGTCCAACGTCGGCCTGAACCCGGACATCGGAAACCTGATCCGCCTGCACCGCCCCATCGAGGACTGGCGCGAACTGGTGGCCAAGACCCTGCCATACTCCAACTACTGGCACGTGAAGAACTACATCCGCGACGAGGACGTGGCCCGCGACATGTACGTGGCCATGCCGTCCCCGATGGAAAGCGGCCTCATCAACTACCGCGAGGCCTTCAAGGTGGCCATCGCCAACGGCTTCCAGGGCATCATCTGCACCGAGCACTACGGGGGAGACGGGCTCTCCGTCACCGCCAGCAACCAGGAATACCTGCGCCGCCACGTGCTCCCGAAGAAGGACGGCTACGCGCTCGGCAAGAGCCTGGTGGCACAGGGCCGGCAACAGCCCGCCGTCGAACTCGCTTCATCCTGAAGCCAGCGGAAGTTCAGTTCCCACCGGGACTGAACTTCCGACGGCGGCAGCGGGCAGCGCCCCGACAGCCGCCTTTCAGGCGCCCGCCGGCACATGAACCGGCGGGAACCCCAGAACTGAACATCCCGACCCGGATTCAATGAGGAACCATGACCCAGATCTTCGACAATCCCGCTGACTTTGCGGATGAGGCACTGGACGGCTTTGTGGCTGCCAACCGCGGCTATGTCGCCCGTCTTGACGGCGGCGTCGTCCGGTCCACCGAGATGACACCCGGCCAGGTGGCACTCGTGATCGGCGGCGGCTCCGGGCACTACCCGGCCTTCGCCGGGCTCGTGGGACCGGGCCTGGCAGCGGGCTCCGCATGCGGCAACATGTTCGCGTCGCCAGCCGCCGGCCAGGTGTACCGCGTGGCCAAGGCCGCCAACGCCGGCGGCGGCGTGCTGCTCAGCTACGGCAACTACGCCGGCGACGTCCTGCACTTCGGCCAGGCCCAGCTGCGCCTCAACGCAGAAGGCATTGAGACCCGCACTGTTCTCGTCACGGACGACATCGCCAGCGCCCCGCTGGACGAGATCGAAAAGCGCCGAGGCATCGCCGGCGACCTCACGGTCTTCAAGGTGGCCGGTGCGGCCGCTGAGGCGGGCCTGGACCTGGATGAGGTGGAACGTCTCGCCATCAAGACCAACTACCGGACCCGGTCGCTGGGCGTGGCCTTCGATGGCTGCACCCTGCCGGGCGCGAGCGAGCCGCTCTTCCACGTTCCGGCTGGCCAGATGTCGCTGGGCCTTGGGATTCACGGCGAACCCGGCATCTCGGAACACCCCATGCCGACGGCTTCCGAGCTGGCCGAGCTGCTGGTGTCCCGGCTCCTGGAGGACAAGCCTGAGGACGCCGGGGACCGCGTGGTCGCCATCGTCAACGGGCTGGGCACTGTCAAGTACGACGAGCTCTTCCTGCTCTTCGGCAAGGTCGAAAAGCTGCTCACCAAGGCCGGACTGACGGTAGTGGAGCCTGAGTGCGGCGAACTCGTCACCAGCCTGGACATGTCCGGGCTCTCCCTGACCCTGCTGTGGCTGGACGACGAGATCGAGCAGTACTGGGCAGCTCCGGCGGACACGCCGGCGTTCCGCAAGGGTAACCTCGCACCGCGTACCCGGCGTGAACTCGCCGGTACCGAGGACACAGTGGCCGAAGAAGCCGAGAGCGCAACCGCTGCGTCCGCTGACCTGGGCCGCCTGGCAGCCGCCGTCCTCGCGCAGGTGCGGGACGTCGTCGTCGAACATGAAGAGGAACTGGGCAATCTGGACGCCATCGCCGGCGACGGCGATCACGGCATCGGCATGCGCCGCGGGGTGGATGCGGCCTCGGCCGCCGGTGAGCAGAATGCTGCTGCCGGTGCTTCGGTGGAGCGCGTACTCACCGCTGCCGGCGAAGCCTGGAGCGAACGCGCCGGCGGAACGTCCGGTGCGCTGTGGGGATCGGCAGTCATCGCGGCCGGACTGGCTCTCGGCAACCGCGAATCCTACCGTCCCGAGGACGCCGTCGCCGCCGTGGAGGCCTTCACCAACGCCATCACCGAACTCGGCAAAGCCGGACCGGGGGACAAGACGATGGTAGACGCCCTCCTCCCGTTCCGGGATGCCTTCCGGAAAGAGCACGACGGCGGTGCCTCCCTCGGCGGCGCCCTAGCCGCCGCCGCCTCCGCGGCAACGGAAGCAGCCCGCCAGACCGCGGACCTGCGCCCGCTGAAGGGCCGTGCCCGTCCGCTGGCTGAAAAGAGCCTCGGCCACCCCGATCCCGGAGCGGTCTCCTTCGGGCTCATCACCGAGCGGGTCGCCCGCTTTATCCAATCTGAACCGGCCACCTCTGGCCTGGCGTCATCCGACATGGCCGCACCGGCCGGAAATGGAGCACAAGCATGACAACACCTGCAGGCTGGCGCATTGTCATCGGCAACGATGAGGCCGGCGTTGAGTACAAGGAAGCCCTGAAGGCGCTGCTTGAGGCGGACGACCGCGTCGCCTCCGTCGAGGACATTGGCGTCGCGGCCAACGACTCCACCGCGTACCCGCACCTGGCCGTGGCAGCCGCCCGCAAGGTGGCTGAAGGCGAAGCGGACCGCGCGCTCCTCATCTGCGGCACGGGCCTCGGCGTGGCCATCGCGGCCAACAAGGTCCCCGGCATCCGCGCCGTCACCGCCCATGACAGTTACTCCGTGGAGCGCTCCGTGCTGAGCAACAACGCCCAGGTCCTCACCATGGGACAGCGCGTGATCGGCCTGGAACTCGCCAAGAAGCTCGTCGGCGAATGGCTGAACCACCGCTTCGACGAGAACTCGTCCTCGGCGGCCAAGGTGGACGCCATCTGCTCCTACGAACCCGACTACACGAAGGCTGACTGACCATGACCGAGACACCCACCAGCCCCCGCAAGTACGCCGTCGTCGGATCCGGTTACATGGGCGGCGGCATCGCCCAGGTTCTGGCCCTCGGCGGGGCCCGAGTCGCCCTCGCCGACGTGTCAGCAGAGGTGGCGCAGAAGAACTACGAACGCCTCCTCACGGAATCCGACCAGTTCGTGGCAGACGGACTGTTCCCCGAAGGTTCCACGGAAATCCTGAAGCAGAACCTCTGGGCCGCGAAGGACATCGAAGAGGCCGTGGCGGATGCCGACTTCATCGAGGAAGCCGTCCCGGAAGTCATCGCGATCAAGCACGAGACCCTGGCCCGCATCAGCGCGGCCGCCCGCCCGGACGCCATCATCGGCTCCAACACCTCCACGATCTCCATTGCGGAGCTGTCCGAGCCGGTCGCCAACCCGGAGCGTTTCCTTGGCGTCCACTTCTCCAACCCCTCGCCGTTCATCCCGGGCGTGGAGATCATTCCTCACGCCGGAACTTCGGCTGAGACCGTTGGCGCAGTACGCGACCTCGTGCACGGTGCCAACAAGCAGACCGCTGTGGTCAAGGACGTCACCGGCTTTGTGCTCAACCGCCTGCAGTATGCGCTGTTCCACGAGGCTGCGCAGCTGGTGGAGCAGGGCATCGCAACCGCGGAGGACGTGGACACCCTGGTCCGCACCACCTTTGGTTTCCGGCTGCCGTTCTTCGGGCCGTTCGCCATCGCCGACATGGCCGGCCTGGATGTCTACAATTTCTGCTACAAGTCCCTGCAGACCGATTTCCCGGAGCGCTTCGCCACGCCGAAGATCCTCACGGACCTCGTGGAGGCCGGAAAGCTCGGCACCAAGACCGGCGCAGGCTTCCTCAACGTCCCGGCCGAGCGCACGCCCGAGCTGATCGCCTACCGCAACAAGGCCTACGTGGCGATGCAGAAACTGATCGAGGACCTCGGCCCTGCGCCGATCAACTGACGCGGTCTAAGCGCCTCGACTAATCCCGCTAGACGTTCCGTCAGCGAACGACGACGGTCACTGCCCGGCAGCTTGCCGGTCAGTGGCCGTTTCCCTGCCCGCCCTTTTTCGGGCACTGCCAACTTTCGCTGCCCGGCCGCCGGTCCCGGACGTGCGCGCCAGCTCCGCAGCAAACCCAGGAGGACATCCATGAGCAACTTCCCGTCAGAACGAACCGTCATTGTCACCGGAGCCGTTTCCGAACGCGGCATCGGCCGTGCCACCGCAAACTACCTCGCAGAGCTGGGCTGGAACATTGGCATCATCGACCTGGATGACGCGCTGTGCCAGGCAACAGCCAAGGAAATCGCCGGCAAGTACGGTGTGAAGGCCCACGGCGTCGGAGCCAACGTGGCTGACGAAGCATCCGTGCGCGCGGCCGTCGACTTCATCGAGGCGGAGCTGCCCCAGATCGTTGCCCTGGCCAACGTGGCCGGCGTCAGTTCGCCCGTCCCGTACCTCGAACTCGAGGCAGCGGAATGGGACCGCGTCCTGAACATCAACCTCAACGGCGTCCACTACGCTACGCGCCGCGTCGCCGAGTCCATGGTGAAGAACCGCATCGGCCGCATCGTAAACATCTCCTCCGTTTCCGCGCAGCGTGGCGGCGGGACGTTCTCCAAGACCCCCTACTCGGTAGCCAAGGCAGGCGTCATCGGGCTGACCCGCTCCACCGCCCGAGAGCTGGGGGAGTACGACATCACCGTCAACGCCATCTCGCCCGGCCCCATCGACACCGACATCATGGGCGGAACCCTCAGCCAGGAACGGAAGGACGAACTCACCCAGGACCTTGTGGTCAACCGCGTCGGAACCCCGCGCGACATCGCAGCAGCCATCGCCTTCCTCATCAGCGAGGACGCCGGATACATTTCCGGCCAGACGCTGAATGTGGATGGCGGCCTCTACATGCACTAGCCCTCGCATTCACCTGGCCTGTCATACCCGGGCCATTCATGCACTCGGAAGGATCACCATGACCTCGTGGACCAGGGAACGCAAGATCTACCTCGCCGTCGGCGTCCTCGCCAGCCTGGCGGGCGTTCTGCTCATCGCGTTCTCGCTCTAGGCACCACATGTTCTAAGCACCACCTGATTGAAAAGCGGCCCACGGTCTCGGGCTGCTGTTTTACCCACCTGATTTGCTAACTCACTTACTCAACGAGGAGTTTGAATGACTGTCGCGTCAACAACGTCCGCCACCAGGGAGCTGCTGGACTCCCCGGTGCTGAAGTCGGCCATATCCAAGGCCTCCTTCCGGCTCATGCCCATGCTGGTGATCCTCTACGTGGTGGCGTTCCTGGACCGCACCAACGTGGGTTTCGCAGAGGCGGCCCTCGAGGTGGACAGGGGCATCACCGCCGGCGCCTACGCGCTTGGCGCGGGCATCTTCTTCATCGGCTACGCCCTCTTCGAGATCCCCTCCAACCTGCTCCTGACGAAGTTCGGCGCGAAGGTGTGGCTGGCCCGCATCGCGATCACCTGGGGGATCGTCTCCGCCTGCTTCGCCTTCGTCCAGGGCGAAGCTTCGTTCATCATCCTGCGGTTCCTGCTGGGTGTCACCGAGGCTGGTCTGTTCCCCGGCGTCATCATGTTCCTTGCGGCGTGGTTCCCCAACAAGGTCCGCGTGAAGATGTTCGCCATCTTCTACCTGGCCCAGCCCTTCTCCCAGATGATGGGCGCGCCGCTGTCGGGCTGGCTGATCAACATCGGTGACCAGGTTCCCGGCGTCCACGGCTGGCAGGTCATGTTCTTCGTCGAGGGCATGCTCGCCGTGCTGGCCGGTATCGCAGCCTACTTCTTCTTGATCAACAGCCCGCAGGACGCCAAGTTCCTCAACAAGGACGAAAAGAAGGCGCTCCAGGACGTCATGTCCCTTGAGGACAACGTCAAGGAAGAATCCGGCCCCCGCGGTGTGCTTGCCGCCATGAAGAACGGCCGCGTCTGGTACTTCACCATCATCTACTTCTGCCTGCAGATCGCGGTCTACGGCGTGACGTTCTACCTCCCGCAGCAGGTGGCCCAGCTGACCGGCCAGAAGGTGGGCCTCGCTGTCGGCCTGCTGGCTGCCATCCCCTGGTTCTTCGGCATCTTTGCCTGCTACTTCATCGGCAAGGCCGCCAACACTGTGATCCGCCGCCGGACCTGGGGCACGGGGCTCTTTATCTCCACGGGTCTCTGCATCTTCGGTTCCGCCTGGGCGGGATCGAATCATCTCCCGGTGCTCGGCATCATGTTCATTTGCCTCGCGGTCTGCAGCTTCCTCTCCATCGGGCCCATTGCCTGGTCCTACCCGACGGCGTTCCTCACCGGAACGGCCGCGGCGGCCGGCATCGGGCTGATCAACTCGCTGGGCAACCTCGGCGGCTTCGTGGCTCCGATCCTGCGCACCTCCGTCAACCAGATCACCGCGTCCGATACCGGCACCATGGGTGTCTACGCGCTGGGCGTGATGCCGTTCCTCGCTGCTGCGATGATGTACGGCACGCGGAAGTTCAAGAACAAGGCGGACGACCTGCTCGAAAAGTAGGCGCCGAAACAGCAGCAGAAACAAAAAGGAGCAGAAGTCACAATGACGCAGACCCGCCCGGCCGGCACTGCAGGGCCCAATGCAGCGGAATCTCTGGCCGCGGAAGCCATGTACGTCGGTGTCAGCACCAAGATGTACCTGGGGTACGCGGACAGCCTGCGCTGGCTCGGCGAACTGCGCTCCGAAGTGGACACCCGTCCGGCCCTCGCGGCCGGGCGGGTGGTCCCGTTTGTCATCCCGTCCTTTCCGATGCTTCCCGCAGCTGCCGAGCTTCTCGCCGGGTCCCCGGTGCTTCTTGGGGCGCAGGACTGCGGATGGGCGGACGGTCCGTGGACCGGCGAGGTGTCGCCGTCTCTGCTCGCCGAGCTTGGCGTGCAGGTCGTGGAGATCGGCCACGCCGAGCGGCGCCGGCACTTCGGGGAGGATGACGCCATGATCGGGCTCAAGGTCAAAGCAGCCGACGACGCCGGGATTACCCCGCTGCTGTGTGTCGGCGAGGAAACCGCGGGGCCGGGAGCCGGAACGGGCAGTGCCTCCGCAACACCGGCGGGCGCCGCCGCCGAAGCCGCTGCATCCTTTGTCTATGGCCAAATTGAGGCCGCAACGGGTGGGGACTGGGCGCTCGCGTCCCGCCTTGTCATCGCCTATGAACCGGTCTGGGCCATCGGTGCGGCGGAACCAGCCAGCGCTGGTTACGTGTCCGCCGTCGTTCATCATCTCCGTGGACGGCTGGCCGCCCACGGACTTCAGGACTTGCCGATCATCTACGGCGGTTCCGCCAAGCCCGGGCTCCTCCCGACGCTTGACAGCGTGTCCGGACTCTTCCTGGGCCGGTTCGCGCACGACGCCGCGAACTTCGGGAAGGTGCTGGACGAAGCACTGACCGTGACCGCGGCGGACTAGAGGAACGCCTCGCGCCCGGTGCCTTCGTTGAGGACCAGTTCGCCGTCCTCGATGGATACCAGGAGGCTCTTCGGGCGGCCATGCAGCTTCATCTCCGCGCTGAGGTTACGGCTGGTCACCTCGACACCCACCGTTGCGCCCTTGGCGGGAAGCTCCACAGAAACTTCTTCGGCCATGCCCAGCAGCTCACGGGTGGTGACGTCGCGGTCGAACCGGGCCTCCTTGCCGTTGACGGTGATGGCGACCTCGTCTTCATTGAAGCCGTCCTGAAGAATAATCAGCAATTCCTGCATGGTGCACCGCCTGCCCGGAGGATTTCTGCTTACAGCCACTACATCACTTAAGCCCAGCCGTGGGTAGAGCAGGTCTGCCGTGCAGCGAAGGTCCCAGGTGCCCGCCCGGACGGGTAAGGCAAAATAATGGGGTGACCCAACTCCCGCAGCCCCCGTCCGCCGCCCCTGCCTCAGCAGCTGCCACTGCCTCAATCCCCGCCCAGCAGAGCCCTGCGGGAAAGCCCCGCTCCAGCGCGCCAACGGGCGGTCCGGCAGACCGCATCGCCGGCAGTATCGCGGCCCAGATCGCTTCCGAACTCGGAGTGAAAGCCTGGCAGGTAAAGGCCGCCGTGGAACTGCTCGACGGGGGAGCCACCGTCCCCTTCATCGCCCGGTACCGCAAAGAAGTGACCGGGACGCTTGACGACACCCAGCTGCGCGAGCTCGACGAGCGCCTGCGCTACCTGCGCGAACTGGAGGACCGCCGTCGGGCAGTCCTGGAGGCGATCGCCGCGCAGGGCAAGCTGACCGCGGAACTCGAGACCGCCGTCGTCGCTGCCGACACGAAGTCCAGGCTGGAGGACATCTACCTGCCCTTCAGGTCAAAGCGCCGCACGAAAGCGCAGATCGCGCGTGAAGCCGGGCTTGAGCCGCTCGCCGACGCATTGCTCAGGCGCCCCGACCTGGATCCTGAGCGCGAGGCGGCAAAGTACCTGAACACCGAGCACGCCGTGGACGATCCCGCCGCTGCGCTCGCCGGTGCCCGGGCCATCCTCGTCGAGCGCGCGGCGCAGGATCCTGACCTGGCCGAAAACCTGCGTGAGCGGCTGTGGACGCAGGGCAGGATGGTGTCGCGCGTGAAGAAGGGCAAAGAAGCCGAGGGGCAGAAGTTCGCGGACTACTTCGAGTTCGCGCAGGCTCCGGCCGGGATGCCGTCGCACCGCGTCCTCGCCTTGCTGCGCGGCGAGAAGGAAGGCGTGCTGGAGCTCGACCTCGCGGAGGCGGACCCTGCGGACGACGACGCCCTGGCCGCCGCACGCTCCCGGTACGAGTCCGCCGTGGCCAGGTTCCTCGGGGTCGCGGACCGCGGGCGTCCCACCGATGGCTGGCTGGTGCAGACGGCGCAGGTGGCGTGGCGCTCGCGGGTGCTCGCCCGCCTGACGGCAGACCTGCGCGGACGGATGTTTGCTGCGGCGGAAGACGAGGCTGTCCGCGTCTTCGCCGCGAACCTGCGCGACGTGCTGCTCGCCGCACCGGCCGGGAACCGCGCCACCCTCGGCCTGGATCCCGGGCTGCGGACAGGCGTCAAAGTCGCTGTGGTGGACGGGACCGGCAAAGTGGTTGCGACGGACACCGTCTATCCGCACGCGCCGGCCCGGAAGTGGGACGAAGCACTGGCGACCCTGGAACGGCTGGCGCGGAAGCACGCCGTCGAACTCGTGGCGATCGGCAACGGCACTGCATCTCGTGAGACGGACAAGCTCGCCGCCGAGCTGATCAGGAAACTGTCCGCGGACAAAGCGTCCGCAGGCGCGCCGTCCGCAGCAGAGGGCGCCGGGGTGAAGCCGCAGAAGCTCGTGGTGTCCGAGGCGGGCGCGTCCGTTTACTCGGCATCGGCGCTGGCCGCAGCGGAACTGCCCGGCATGGACGTGTCGCTCCGCGGTGCCGTGTCCATCGCGCGCCGGCTGCAGGATCCGCTGGCTGAGCTGGTGAAGATCGACCCGAAGTCCATCGGCGTCGGGCAGTACCAGCACGACGTCACTGCGTCCAAGCTGGACCGCAGCCTGGACGCGGTGGTGGAGGACTGCGTGAATGCCGTGGGCGTGGACGTGAACACGGCGTCGCCCGCGCTGCTGAGCCGGGTTGCCGGAGTGGGGCCGTTGCTGAGCGAGAACATCGTGGCCTACCGGAACGAGAACGGCCCGTTCGCCAAGCGGAGCGAGCTGAAAAAGGTGCCCCGGCTGGGCGCGAAGGCATTTGAACAGTGCGCGGGCTTCCTGCGGATCACCGGGGGAGCGGAGCCGCTGGATGCGTCCAGCGTCCACCCCGAGGCGTATCCGGTGGCGCGGAAGATCATGGCCGCAGCTGCCCCAGGGCAGTCTTCGAAGCGGGGGCTGCCGTCCTCCGGCCTTGCCGGGGCCAGCTCGCTGAATCCCCAGGACTTTGTCGACGGCACGTTCGGCCTGCCGACCGTCCGGGACATCATCGCCGAGCTGGAGAAGCCCGGCCGTGACCCTCGCCCGGCTTTCAAGGCCGCGTCGTTCTCGGAAGGCATTGAAAAGATCTCTGACCTCAAGCCCGGCATGGTCCTGGAGGGGACAGTCACCAATGTTGCTGCCTTTGGTGCGTTCGTGGATGTCGGAGTGCATCAGGACGGGCTGGTGCACGTGTCCGCGCTGGCCAACCGCTTCGTGTCCGACCCTCGCGAAGTCGTAAAATCCGGGCAGGTGGTGCGCGTCAAGGTGCTTGAAGCCGACCCGGAGCGGAAGCGGATCTCGCTGACATTGCGGCTGGATGATGAACCGTCGACGCCGGGCGGGCGGCAGTCAGGCGGCGCTGGCCGGTC
>JAPSIT010000004.1 GCA_031178585.1 Arthrobacter sp. | reverse complement strand
GCCAGGACATCTTCGGCGTCCTGGCTGGAGCGTCTTTCTTTAACGTAGTCCAGATGGCTCTTGTAGCCCTCCGGGTCTTCCGGGGGCAGCTGGCCCGGGACTCCTCCGGGATGCCGGGACGCCGGCCCGCCGCAGCGGCGGCAGTCCCACTCCGGCGGTATCTGCTCCTCCGGCAGCTTGATGAAAACAAGCTGCGTCTCATGCCCCTGGCTGCACCAGTAGGAGACGCGGATTCGCGGCAGCCGCTCGGCGGGCGGATCTTCGCCCAGGCTCTTGAGCCCGGCCCCGGAGGTCACACCGGCGCGGGTGCCGCGGAGGCCGGAATTCGGAGACGTCATCGGGAACTCCTTACCGTCAAGGACCACTGCTGTCACGGATCAACAGCCACAGTTTAGTGCGGAAGCACCGCGTCCAGAAGACGGGCTGATGCACGAACGACGGCGGTCGGCCACCTTCGCTGGGATGGTGACCGGCCGCCGTCGTGGTTTGCGTAAACCGGCTGTCAATGCCGGCAGGCCGGCTAGGAGTCGGCTACGCCGGTGAACCTCATGAGCAGGCCCAGGGCGATGATAACGGCGCCCCAGGTGATGCCGAGAATGACGGTGAACCTGTTCAGGTTCTTTTCAGCGACACCCGAGGAACTCAGGCCGGAGCTCATGCCGCCGCCGAACATGTCCGACAGACCGCCGCCACGTCCCTTGTGGAGCAGGATGAGCAGGGTCAGCAGGAGGCTGGTGACGCCCAGGAGGATCTGCAGAATGACATGAAGAACGTCCACGACGGCCTTTCAGAAGATAGGGAATGCGGGAGCCTGGCGGGCCTGACTGGCTAGTCGGTCACCAGGTGGCTCTCGAACCTGACAATATTAGCAAACTCAGCCGGGTCGAGGCTCGCGCCCCCGACCAACACGCCGTCGACGTCGCGCTCCTGCAGGATGGCGGCAACGTTGTTGGCCTTCACCGAACCGCCGTACAGCAGCCGGACCTTGGCTGCGACGTCGGCGCTGAACAGCTCGCTCAGTTCGGCCCGGATGGCGGCGCACATTTCCTGGGCGTCTTCCGGTCCGGCAACTTCACCCGTTCCAATGGCCCAGACGGGCTCGTAGGCAACCACGAGTTCGGCGGCCTGCCCCGCGTCGAGTCCGGCAACATCCGCGCGGAGCTGGTCGAGGGTGTGCCGGACGTGCGTTCCGGCTTGGCGGACCTCCAGGCCCTCACCTACGCACAGCACCGGGGTGACGCCGTGGCGGAAGGCGGCCTTGACCTTGGCGTTGAGCACGTCGTCCGACTCGTTGTGGATGGTGCGGCGTTCGCTGTGACCCACCAGCACGTACTTGCATCCGAGCTTGTTGAGGAACTGCCCGGAGATGTCCCCGGTGTAGGCGCCGGAGTCGAACTGCGACAGGTCTTGGGCACCGTAGGCGACGTCAAGGTCGTCACCCTGGACAAGCGTCTGAACGCCGCGAAGGTCCGTGAAAGGCGGGAAGACGGCCACTTCAACGCGGCTGTAATCGTGGTTGGCGTCGGACAGGGTCCAGGCCAGCTTCTGCAGCAGGGTGATGCCCTGGACGTGGTCCATGTTCATCTTCCAGTTGCCCGCGATCAGTGGCTTGCGGTCAAAGGTGCCGTTAGTTGACGTTGTCACGTGTTCTCCAAAGGGTGCAGCTCAAATGTGCTTGTCAGGTGAAACAGCCGGCAGGACGCCCGATACCTGTGGTTCAGGCGCCCTGCCGGCGGAGAATGATTAGCGGTCCAGAACGCTCAGGCCCGGGAGTTCCTTGCCTTCAAGGTATTCCAGGCTGGCGCCGCCGCCGGTAGAAATGTGCCCGAACTGGTCATCGGCGAAGCCGAGGGTCCGGACTGCTGCGGCCGAGTCACCGCCGCCGACGACGGTGAAAGCTTCCGTCTCGGTGAGGGCCTGGGCCACGGCGCGGGTGCCGGCAGAGAATGCTTCGAATTCGAAGACTCCCATGGGTCCGTTCCAGAAGACCGTCTTCGCCGCATTAATCCGCTCGGCGAAAGCCTTTGCGGAATCGGGGCCGATGTCGAGCCCAATGCCCTGCGCACCGAAGCTGCTGCTTTCGATGGCGTCGGCGCTCACCGTCTCGTGATCCGCGTCGGCGGCGAACTTGGCTGCCACCACAACGTCGGTGGGGATCACGAATTCGGTGCCGGCGTCGGCAGCGCGCTTGAGGTAGTCCTGGACGACCGGGATCTGGTCCTCTTCCAGCAGGCTGCCTGCCACCTTGTGCCCGGCTGCTGCAAGGAAGGTGAAGAGCATGCCGCCGCCGACCAGGATGGTGTCGGCCTTGCCGAGGAGGTTGTCGATCACGGCGAGCTTGTCGGAGACCTTGGAGCCGCCGAGAACCACGACGTACGGACGCTGCGTGTCCGCCGTCAACTTGCGGAGAACCTCCACCTCGGTGCCGACGAGATCGCCGAGGTAGGACGGCAGCCGGGTGGCGACGTCGTACACGCTGGCGTGCTTGCGGTGCACGGCGCCGAAAGCGTCATCCACGAAGGCGCCGGTGTCCCCGGTCAGGGCGACCAGTTCATCCGCGAAGGCGCCGCGCTCGGCGTCGTCCTTGCTGGTCTCACGGGCGTCGAAGCGGACGTTCTCAAGCACCAGGGCCTGGCCGTCCTGCAGGCCGGACGCGAGCTCCTTAGCCGAGGTCCCCACCGTATCCTCGGCGAGCGTGACGGGGAACGGGGCAAGCTCGGCCAGCCGGGAGACGGCGGGCTTGAGGGAGTATTTCTCCTCCGGGGCGCCCTTGGGGCGTCCGAGGTGGGCTGTTACCAGCACGCGGGCACCGGCGTCCGTGAGCTTTCCCAGGACTGGCAGTGAGGCCTTGATGCGGCCGTCGTCAGTCACTGTAGAGCCGTCGAGCGGCACATTCAGGTCACTTCGAACCAGAATGTACCGCCCGCGGACACCTTCAGCGATCAGTTCGTTGAGGGTGTGAAATGTCATGTAGCTAACCCTAGCCCAGCTTTGCAGCCACGAGCTCCGTGAGGTCCACCAGACGGTTGGAGTAGCCCCATTCGTTGTCATACCAGGAAACAACCTTGACCTGGTTGCCGATGACCTTGGTCAGACCGGAGTCAAAGATGGACGAGGCGGGGTCGCCGACGATGTCGGAGGAGACGATGGGAGCGTCCGTGTAGGTCAGGATGCCCTGCCATTCGTCGGACTCTGCAGCCTTCTTCAGCACGGCGTTGACTTCCTCGACCGTGGTCTCCCGGGAGACGGTGACGGTCAGGTCGGTGGCGGAGCCGGTGGGGACCGGTACGCGGATGGCGTAGCCGTCCAGCTTGCCCTTGAGCTCCGGCAGGACCAGGCCGATGGCCTTGGCGGCACCGGTCGAGGTGGGGACCATGTTGATGGCTGCGGCACGTGCCCGGCGGAGGTCGTTGTGCGGACCGTCCTGCAGGTTCTGGTCTGCGGTGTACGCGTGGACGGTGGTCATCAGGCCGCGCTCGATGCCGAAGGCGTCATTGACGACCTTGGCCAGGGGGCCGAGGCAGTTGGTGGTGCACGAGGCGTTAGAGATGATGTGGTGGTTTTCGGGATCGTACAGCCCGTCGTTCACGCCCATCACGATGGTGATGTCCTCGTCGGAGGCGGGAGCTGAGATCAGGACCTTCTTGGCGCCTGCCTCAATGTGCTTCTTGGCTGCTGCAGCCTTGGTGAAGAAGCCGGTGGACTCGATGACGATGTCCACGCCCAGGTCAGCCCAGGGCAGGTTTGCGGGATCACGTTCGGCAAGCACCTTGATGGCGTTGCCGTTGACGACCAGGTTGCCCTCTTTGACCTCAATGGTTTCGGCCAGGCGGCCGCCGACGGAGTCGTACTTCAGCAGGTGGGCCAGTGCCTCGGGGCTGGTGAGGTCGTTGACGGCAACGATCTCGAGATCCGCACCCTGAGCAAGTGCTGCGCGGAAGTAGTTGCGGCCAATGCGGCCAAAGCCGTTGATACCAATACGGGTGGTCACTTTTTCAGTCTCCTTGGTGCTTTATAAAGCACAACTAGTTGAGCGGGCGTTCAAGCCAACTAACAGATCCCGCACGCCATTGGGCAGAGATGATTACCAGATCGGAGGGCGACCAGCCTCATTGCTGAAGGCTAACCGCCTTCCGTGATCCATCTTACGTTTAAGAAGGTCCGCCCCCGCAAGTGCGGGGGCGGACCGTCCACAATTCGGCCCTAAAGAGCCTGAATGTGAAGTTTGTTACAAGTGCATGTAGCGCACCTCACGGACTCAGAGCGTGATGAGGCCTGTCGCGTTGGCGCGTGCGGCGGCGAAGCGCTGCGCGACGTCGGCCCAGTTCACGATGTTCCAGAATGCCTTGACGTAGTCAGCCTTGACGTTGACGTAGTCCAGGTAGAAGGCGTGCTCCCACATGTCCAGCATCAGCAGCGGGGTGGTGCCCAGCGCGGTGTTGCCCTGCTGGTCGTAGAGCTGCTCGATGACAAGGTTGCCGCCGATGGGCTCGTAGGCCAGGAAACCCCAGCCGGAACCCTGCAGGCCGAGGGCGGCTGCGGAGAACTGGGCACGGAAAGCGTCGAACGAGCCGAAGGCGTCGTCGATGGCTGCCGCCAGCTCGCCTTCGGGCTTGTCGCCGCCGTCCGGGGAGAGGTTGTTCCAGAACACGGAGTGGTTGACGTGGCCGCCGGTGTGGAAGGCCAGGTCCTTCGAGAGGCGGTTGATGTTGGCGAAGTCGCCCTTCTCGCGGGCCTCGGCCATCTGGGCCAGCGCGTTGTTGGCGCCCGTGACGTAGGCTGCGTGGTGCTTGCTGTGGTGCAGCTCCATGATCTTTGCGGAGATGTGGGGCTCCAGCGCTGCGTAGTCGTACTTGAGTTCGGGCAGAACGTACTCGGTCACAAAATCCTCCAATGTCGTGGACAGTTTGTCCGGTTCGGTAACTCTCGGATTATGCATCCGGATGACTTGTCACCCGGAAGATTTCAATGGCGGAGCCGTGCTGCCTCGCGGCCGGAAACGCCGGTGCGGCAGGTTAGTCCACCATCTGGTCTTGATTCTATGGGGGCCCGCTACTCGTCCAGCATTTCCGGCGTCACATTGGCATCCGTGCCGGGAATGCCCATGTCGGCGGCGCGTTTGTCCGCCATGGCCAGCAGCCGGCGGATGCGGCCGGCGATCGCGTCCTTGGTCATGGGCGGATCCGCGAGGCGGCCGAGTTCATCGAGGCTGGCCTGTTTGTGGGCCACGCGGAGTTCCCCGGCGTACTTGAGGTGGTCGGGGACGTCGTCGCCCAGGATCTCGAGCGCCCGGTCAACGCGTGCGCCTGCGGCGACTGCTGCCTGTGCCGAGCGGCGGAGGTTGGCGTCATCGAAGTTGGCGAGGCGGTTGGCGGTGGCCCGCACCTCCTTGCGCATCCGCCGTTCCTCCCAGACCATGAGCGCGTCGTGGGCGCCCATCCGCGTCAGGAGCGCGGCGATGGTGTCGCCGTCACGGATCACCACGCGGTCCACTCCCCTGACTTCGCGCGCCTTGGCCTGGATGCCAAGCCGGCGGGCGGCTCCGACGAGTGCCAGCGCGGACTCGGGGCCGGGGCAGGTGACTTCCATGGAGGAGGACCGGCCAGGTTCGGTGAGGGAGCCGTGCGCCAGGAAGGCGCCGCGCCAGACAGCCTCGGCGTCAGCTGCCGAGCCGTTGACCACCACGGAGGGAAGACCGCGCACGGGGCGTCCCCGGGAATCGAGGAGGCCGGTCTGGCGCGCCAGCGCCTCGCCGTCGCGGACTACCCGTACCACGTAGCGGCTGCCGCGCCGCAGTCCGCTGCCGGAAACCACGATGATCTCGCTCTGGTGCCCGTAGACCTCGGCGATGGCCGCGCGCAGGCGCCGCGCCGTGGCTGCCAGGTCCACCTCGGCTTCGATGACGATGCGGCCGGAGATGATGTGGAGCCCTCCGGCGAAGCGGAGCATGGCTGAAACCTCGGCCTTGCGGACGGAGGACTTCTTAATGTCCAGGCGGGACAGTTCTTCCTTGACTGATGCTGTCAGTGCCATGGCACCTTCCTAACTGTTCCCGAAAATGTCCTGGTAGGCCGTTGCCAGCCGCAGGGGGTCGTGGACGGGACGCCGACCCGAAGCCCCTACTTTACCGAAGACGACCTCGGCTCCGATCATCCCGGCGGCCCGCTCGAACTCCTTCATATCCGACACGGACGCGGGGTCGGCCAGCACGACGTCGGCACTGAAGTCCGGCGCGTAGCCACGCAGGACATGCAGGTGGTCGGCGGCGGACATGCCGGACGTTTCCTTGGTGTCCATCGCGAGGTTCATCGTGAGGCAGCGCTTGGCCGGAGTGTCGCAGAGGGCCTGCCGCATCTCAGGCAGCAGCAGGTGCGGCAGGACGGACGTGTACCAGGATCCGGGGCCCAGGACCACCCAGTCGGCGAGTTCGATCGCCGAGAGTGCCTCCACGCAGGCCGGCGCGTGTTCCGGCAGGAGTCGCACGCTTTCGAGCGAGCCGGCCACGGCGCAGCGCGCCTGGCCCTTGATGGTGGTGACGGTACTGCTGCCGTCCGGGGCGGTGACGCGCACGTCGCCTTCGATGGTGAGCGGCATAGTAGACATCGGCAGCACCTGGCCGCGTGCCCCGAGCAGCGCGCCGGCCCACTTCAGTCCGGCCACGGCATCGCCCAGCAGCTCCCAGAGCGTGACGATCAGCAGGTTTCCCATGGCATGGTCGTCCAGGGAACCCCCGCCGGGCGCGGACCGGAAGCGGTGCTGCATGACATCACGCCACGTGCGGCCCCAGTCGGTGTCGTCGCACAACGCTGAAAGGGCCATGCGGAGATCGCCCGGCGGCAGGACGCCGTACTCCTCGCGCAGACGGCCGGAGGAGCCGCCGTCGTCCGCCACGGTGACCACGGCGGTAAGTTCTGACGTCAGGAGCCGCAACGCCGAAAGCGACGCTGAAAGCCCGTGGCCTCCGCCTAGGGCCACAACCGTGGGGCCTTTGTTTTGCTGGGAGCCTGTCAGGCCCGACGGCGGAATAAGGGGCAGCGGGCCGGTGAGCACTCCCATTATTCGCGGCCCAGATCCCGGTGCGTGGTGGTCACCGTGACGCGCGGGTACTGGGCCAGTTTCTTGGAAAGCTCGACCGCGACCGCCACCGACCGGTGTTTGCCGCCGGTGCATCCGACGGCGATGGTGGCGTAGTGCTTGTTTTCCCGGCGGTAACCATCGAGGACCGGTTCGAGCGCCATGACGTAGCGTTCCACGAAGTCCGGGACGCCTTCCGCCTCCAGGACGTAGTCGCTCACATCCTGGTCAAGCCCGGTGTGGGGCCGCAGCTTGGGCACCCAGTGGGGGTTGGGGATGAACCGCACGTCCGCCACGTAGTTCGCATCAACCGGCAGTCCGTATTTAAAGCCGAAGCTCATGATGTTCAGGCGCAGGGCAACCGGGCCGGTCTCGGTGAAGAGCTCTGTGATCGCGGTGGCGAGGCCGTGGACATTGAAGGCCGACGTGTCCAGGACGACGTCGGCGGAATCCCGCAGCTCTTTCAGCAGCTCGCGTTCAGCCGCAATGCCGTCCAGGATCCGGCCGCCGCCCTGCAGCGGATGCGGCCGCCTGCCCTGCTCGAAGCGGCGGACCAGGACGTCGTCGCTCGCGTCAAGGAACAGCACCCGGAAAGTGACGCCGCTGGCAGCGAGGGCGTGAAGGGCGGCGCGGATATCCGCGAACAGCCCCTTGCTCCGCACGTCCACCACGACGGCGAGCCGCGGGATCGACTGCGGGGCGTGGGACACCAGCTCAGCCAGTGTTCCAAGCATCTGCGGCGGCAGGTTTTCGACGACGTACCAGCCGTGGTCTTCCAGCGCGTCTGACGCGGTGCTGCGCCCGGCACCGGACATGCCCGTGACTACGAGCAGTTCCGCCTCGACTGGCTTGACTGGCGTGAGGCCGTCCTCGTCTAGGCCGGTTCCTGCCGTCGGCTCTGCCATTAATTCCAGCCCCATTTCTGCTTTTGCTTGCCGTGTGCGTGCGCACACTCCTGCCCGCGGCAAGATTTCCGTACTTACCCTAGCTAAGAATCGGGACGCTGGTTAAGTTTCGAGCACTTCGCCGGTGGTCATGTTAATGGCGGGCAGGGCGTCAGCGGAGTCCGCGCCGGCCCTGTCGGCACTGAAGTGGGCGACGATCGCTGCAGCCAGCGCAGGTCCTATGCCTTTGGCCTCCGTCAGTTCCTCAGCTGTCGCCGCTTTGATCTTCTTGACGGAGCCAAAGTGTGCGAGCAGCGCCTTGCGCTTCGAAGCTCCCAGACCGGGAACGGCGTCGAGAGCGGAGACGGTCATCGCCTTGCCGCGCTTTTGGCGGTGGAACGAAATTGCAAAGCGGTGCGCCTCGTCCCGAATGCGCTGCAGCATGTACAGGCCCTGGGAGGAGCGCGGCAGGATGACGGGGAAGTCGCTGTCAGGCAGCCACACTTCCTCGAGCCGTTTCGCCAGGCCCACCACGTAGACGTCATCCACGCCCAGATCGGCGAGGGCACTGGCGGCCGCGTTGACTTGGGGTTTTCCGCCATCCACCACCACGAGGTTGGGCGGGTAGGCAAACTTGGCGCGCGGGGCCGGCGTAGTGGTGTCCTGAAGCGCCAGAGCTGCGCTGGTGCCCGTTGCGCTGGTGCCCGTTGTATCGGGGCCGGCCGTTTGTTGGCCGGCCGCTGCCCCGGCCGGCACCAGCTCGGAAACCTCCACCTGCGCGGTCTTATCCGTGAGGTAGTACCGGAAGCGCCGCGTGAGGACATCGTGCATGGCGGCGGTGTCATCGGTTGCCGCGGCGCCGGTGATGGAGAACTTCCGGTAGTCGGACTTCTTGGGCAGCCCGTCCTCGACCACAACCATTGACGCCACCACATTGGTTCCCTGGACGTGCGAGACGTCGTAGCACTCGATCCGCAGCAGCGGGACGGGCAGATCCAGGGCCTCCTGCAGTTCCTGGAGGGCCTGCGACCGCACGGTGAGGTCCCCGGCACGCCTGGTCTTGTGCAGTTTGAGGGCGTGCTCGGCGTTTTCGCGGACGGTGGACATCAGGGCAGCCTTGTCGCCGCGCTGCGGCACCCGAATATCGACCTTTGCGCCCCGCAAACCGCCGAGCCACACTGCCAGGTCCGCGGCGTTGCTCGGCTCCACGGGAACGAGCACTTCGCGGGGAAGCCTGCCCTGGACTTCCGCGTCTTCGCCGTAGACCTGCTGCAGCAGGTGTTCCACGAGGTCCGGGGTGGTGAAGTCCTCGACCTTTTCAACCACCCAGCCGCGCTGGCCCCTGATCCGGCCGCCGCGGACGTGGAACACCTGGACGGCGGCTTCGAGCTCGTCTTCGTGCAGCGCGAAGACATCCGCGTCTGTGTCCTCCGCCAGCACGACCGCGTTGCGTTCAAAGACCTTTCGGAGGGCAGTGATGTCGTCACGGATCCTGGCTGCGCGTTCGTAGTCCAGTTCGGCTACGGCCGCGGCCATGTCCTTCTCGAGCCGCCCGATGAAGCGCTTGGCTTCTCCCCCCATGAAGGCGCAGAAGTCCTCTGCCAGTGCCCGGTGCTCCTCGGGAGTGACCCGGCCGACGCAGGGGGCGGAGCATTTATCGATGTAGCCGAGCAGGCAGGGCCTGCCGCTGGCCTGGGCGCGCTTGAGGACACCGGCGCTGCAGCTGCGGACAGGAAAGACCCGCAGCAGAGTGTCCATGGTTTCCCGGATGGCCCCCGCCGTGTACGGGCCGAAGTAGCGAGTGCCCTTGCGGCGTTCGCCGCGCATGACCTGCACGCGGGGCAGCTTCTCCCCCATCGTGACGGCGAGGTACGGGTACGTCTTGTCATCCCGGAAGACGACGTTGAACCGCGGCTTGAATTCCTTGATCCAGGTGTATTCCAGCTGCAGCGATTCCAGCTCGCTGCCCACAACGGTCCACTCGACGCTGCTGGCCGCGTAGACCATGGCGTGGGTCTTCGGCAACAGGCCCGTAGGGTTGGCGAAGTACGAGTTCAGGCGGGAGCGAAGGTTTTTGGCCTTGCCCACGTAGATGACCCGGCCGTGGGGATCCCGGAACCTGTAAACGCCCGGGTTGGTTGGAATTTCACCCGTCTTAGGGCGGTAACTTGCTGGATCTGCCA
The DNA here is from genome assembly GCA_031178585.1 of Arthrobacter sp. The sequence goes on along the minus strand of JAPSIT010000004.1, from coordinate 36,912 downwards.
CAGTTCCAGTCTACTGAGCCGGTGGCCCGGCGTTTGCCAGGGCCACCCGTTGCCAGGGCCAGCCAGAGACCTAGTCGATGACCTTGCTCTGGTTGTAGCTGGTGGAGCGTTCCTGGCCACTGAGTTCGGCGATGGCATCCATGATCCGGTCCGTCACCTGGCGCCGGGCGGGGAGGGAATGGTCCGGGCCGGTCTTGTCGAAGTAGATCGGCTCACCCACCTTCATGGTGAAATGCTGGGGCTTGACGGCATTGCGGCCGGCGGGCTGAAGCTTCTGGGTGCCGATCAGTCCCACCGGGATCACCGGGGCACCGGTGGTGAGGGCCAGCCAGCCGACACCTGTCCGCCCCCGGTACAGGATTCCGTCACGGGAACGGGTGCCCTCGGGGTAGATGCCGATGCCCCGGCCGTCCTCGAGGATGTCCAGCAGTGTCTTGAGGGCCTGCACGCTCGCGGCCTGTTCACCGCGTTCCACCGGAATGGAACCAACGGCCTCGAAGAAGGACTTCATTACCCTGCCCTTGATGCCCTTGGTGGTGAAATACTCCGCCTTGGCAAAGAATGCGACCGGGCGGGGCATGAGCGCCTGGACGATAACGCTGTCCAGAAAGGAAAGATGGTTGGGCGCCACAATGAAGGGACCGTCCGTGGGAACATTCTCCAGCCCGATCACGGTGGGACGGCAGCTGCCGGAGATAAGGGTCCGCGTCGTCCAGCGGACGCCGTCAAACAGCTCCATCGTTGCGCACCTCGCTCAAGGCTGCGGCACGGACGTTTTCCAGCTCCTCGACCTTCGAGCGCAGGCCTGCGGTGTTGTCCACGACCGCCACAGCTCCCGCTGCCTCCAATTCGCCGTCGGGCGCAAAACCCCAACTGACGCCGATGCAGTCGAGTCCATTGGCCAATGCTCCGGCCACGTCCTGTGCACGGTCGCCCACCATCACGGCGTGTTGCGTGCCAAGGTCGGTCATCGCTGCGCCGATGATGCCGGTCTTCCCGACCGGACCCGCTGCAGCTGCGGTCTCGTCTGCGGCGGATCCCCTGATGGCGAGGAAGCGGCCAGCGATCTTGTGGTGTTCGAGCACCAGATTGGCAAGGTTTTCTGGCTTTTGCGTCGCCACCGCTATGGGCCGTCCCGCCTCCACGTAGCCGTCCAGCAGGTCCACGATGCCCGGGTACAGCCGGCTTTGGGAAATGCCGGAGTCCAGGTAGTGCATCCGGTAGGTCCGGATTACCGCCTTGAGCATCGCCGGTGGAACAGCCGCGACGTTCAGCAGTGAGTCGCTCAGCTTGGGACCCACCATCGCGTCTAGTAGGTCCTGGCTGGGGACGGCAAGGCCATGTTCCCTGAGGGCCGCGGCAATTCCGTCTGTTATCCCGCCGGCCGGATCGACAAGAGTGCCGTCCAGGTCGAAGATCACGGGCACTGTTGTTGAAGTCACCGGCTTAGTTTCTCATGAGTGCACTTTTGCACAAACTGACATGCCGTGCGGGGAATACTTCCCCGCACGGCATACGTCACAGGCGCGGGCGGCGGCGATGAAGATCCGGACCCGTGCTTGCTGCGGCTTTCCTAGCTGAGGATTTCGGCCAGGAACGTTGCGGTGTGGCTTTCCTTGGACTTGGCCAGCTGCTCCGGCGTGCCTGACGCCACGATCCGCCCGCCGCCTGAGCCGCCGTCGGGACCGAGGTCGACGATCCAGTCCGCACTCTTGATGACGTCCAGGTTGTGCTCGATGGTGATCACGGTGTTGCCCTTGTCCACGAGGCCCTGGAGCACCAGAAGCAGCTTCCGGATGTCTTCGAAGTGCAGCCCTGTGGTGGGTTCGTCCAGGACGTAGACGCTGCGCCCGTTGGACCGCTTTTGCAGTTCGGACGCGAGCTTGACGCGCTGGGCTTCGCCGCCGGAGAGCGTGGTGGCGGGCTGACCCAGGCGGACGTACCCAAGGCCGACGTCCACCAGCGTGTTGAGGTGGCGGGCGATGGGCGAGAAGGCCGCAAAGAATTCTGCGGCTTCCTCAATGGGCATGTTCAACACGTCCGCGATGGTCTTGCCCTTGTAATGCACTTCGAGCGTTTCCCGGTTGTACCGTGCACCGTGGCAGACCTCGCACGGCACATACACGTCCGGCAGGAAGTTCATCTCGATCTTCAGCGTGCCGTCGCCGGAACAGGCCTCGCACCGCCCGCCCTTGACGTTGAAGGAGAACCGTCCCGGCATGTAGCCGCGCACCTTGGCTTCAGTGGTCTCGGCGAAGAGCTTGCGGATGTTGTCGAAGACACCGGTATAGGTGGCCGGGTTGGAGCGGGGGGTGCGTCCGATCGGGCTCTGGTCCACATGGACCACCTTGTCCAGGTGCTCCAGCCCCTGGACGGTGCGGTGCCTGCCGGCCACCTGCTTGGCGCCGTTGAGCTTGTTGGCCAGCACCTTGTAAAGGATCTCGTTGACGAGGGTCGACTTCCCGGAACCGCTCACGCCGGTGACTGCGGTGAAGAGGCCCAGCGGGAACGCGGCGTCGACGTTGAGGAGGTTGTTCTCCCGGGCTCCGACGACCTTCAGTTCGCGCTTCTTGTCGTACTTGCGCCGCTTCTTGGGAATATCGATTTTCTTGCGGCCGGAGAGGTAATCCCCGGTAAGGGAGTTGCTGTTCTCGAGCAGCGCCTTGTAGGAGCCGGAGTGGACCACCTGGCCGCCGTGCTCCCCCGCGCCCGGTCCGATGTCCACAACCCAGTCGGCTTCATGGATCGTGTCCTCATCGTGCTCCACCACGATGAGGGTGTTGCCCATGTCCCGGAGCCGGGTGAGGGTCTCGATGAGGCGGCGGTTGTCCCGCTGGTGCAGCCCGATCGAGGGTTCGTCGAGGACGTAGAGCACGCCCACCAGGCCGGAGCCGATCTGGGTGGCAAGCCGGATGCGCTGCGCCTCGCCGCCGGAGAGGGTGGCCGAAGCGCGCTCGAGGTTCAGGTACTCCAGGCCGACGTCCAGCAGGAAGGTGAGCCGGGCCTGGATCTCCTTCAGGACCTGGTGCGCGATCTGCGCCTCCCGCCCCGTCAGCACGAGGTTGTTGAGGAATTCGGCGCATTCCCGCATGGGCAGCGCCGCGACCTCCGCAATGGACTTGCCGTTGATGAGAACGGAGAGCGACGCCGGGTTGAGCCGGGCGCCGTTGCATGCGGGGCAGGGAACCTGGCGCATGTATTCCTCGTAGCGGTCACGGGCCCAGTCCGAGTCCGTCTCGCCGTGCTTGCGGTGCACGTACTGGATGGCGCCCTCAAAGCCGGTGCTGTACTTGCGCTCACGGCCGAAGCGGTTGCGGTACTGAACCACCACTTTGTGGTCCTTGCCATGCAGCACAGTCTGGCGGACATCCCTCGACAGCTTCTCCCAGGGGGTGTCCATGGAGAAGCCCACCTCCTTGGCGAGCCCGTCCAGTAGACGGTTCCAGTATTCCGTGGTGGCGGTGCCGAGCGACCAGGGGGCAATGGCGCCTTCGGAGAGGGAAAGCTCGGGGTTGGGGACGATGAGCTCTTCGTCGACCTCGAGCTTGCTGCCGATTCCGCTGCAGGCCGAGCATGCTCCGAACGGGTTGTTGAAGGAGAACGAGCGCGGCTCGATTTCGTCGATCGCCAGCGCGTGCTCATTGGGGCACGCGAGGTTCTCGGAAAACGCGCGCAGCCGGCCGGGATCGTCGGCGTCGAGGTCCACGAAATCGGCGAGCACGCGGCCTTCGGCGAGCCCGAGCGCCGTCTCAATGGAGTCGGTGAGTCGCTGGCGGATGCCCTCCTTCACCACGAGCCTGTCCACCACCACCTCGATGGTGTGCTTGAACTGCTTGCCGAGCTTGGGCGGGTCGCTGAGCTGGATGAGGTCCCCGTCCACCCGGGCACGTGAGTAGCCCTTTGCGGTCAGCTCTTTGAAGAGTTCGACAAATTCGCCCTTCCGTCCGCGCACCACCGGCGCCAGGATCTGGAAGCGTGTGCCGTCCGCCAGTTCCAGCAGCTGGTCCACGATCTGCTGCGGCGTCTGCTTGATGATCGGCTCGCCGCAGACAGGGCAGTGCGGGCGTCCGACACGCGCCCACAGCAGGCGCATGTAGTCGTAGATCTCGGTGATGGTGCCGACAGTGGAACGCGGGTTTTTGCTCGTCGACTTCTGGTCAATAGACACAGCCGGCGAAAGACCCTCGATGAAGTCGACGTCGGGCTTGTCCACCTGCCCGAGGAACTGGCGGGCGTATGCCGACAGCGATTCAACGTAGCGGCGCTGACCCTCCGCGAAGATGGTGTCAAAGGCGAGGGAGGACTTGCCTGAGCCGGAGAGCCCGGTGAAGACGATCATGGCATCACGGGGCAGATCGAGGTCAACATTGCGCAGGTTGTGTTCCCTGGCGCCCTTGACCACGAGGCGGGAAAGGTCCGGACGCCCCGGTTTCGCAGAGTTCAGTGGCACGACGGCGGAGTGGGTATCTACGGCTGTTTCTTCAGCTACGGCTTTAGGCACCATACAATGCTAATCGAAAACTTCTTCGAACACCCACGCGGCGGGGCCGCCCGGCAGCCGCGCTGGTTATTCAGCATCGTAGGCCGCGGCCAGCAGGTGGACCGCCTCCGCGAACGTCGCTCCCTGGGCCTTGGCCGCTGCGGCATAATCGGCAGCGGAAGCCGAGAGAGCCCCCCACCGTTCGTCCCGTGCGCAGACGACAGTCCCATTACGCCCCTTGGTAGCCACTACCCCTGCAGCCTCAAGCTCCTTGTACGCCCTGGCCACCGTGTGGGGAGCCACACCAAGGGCCTCGGCAAGACTCCTGACGGCAGGCAGCCGGGTGCCGGGCGGGATTTTCCCCTGGTCCGCCTGTTCGATGATGTAAAGCCGGAGCTGCTCATAGAGGGCCACGGAGCTGCCGTGGTTTGGCTTCCACCGTCCCGGGAAAGACTGGGCGGTACTCACAGGGCGGGCTCTCCGAGGCCGCGGAACTGGGCGTTATAAAGCCGTGTGTAGTACCCGCCGCCGTTCAGCAGGCTCTGATGGGTTCCCTGTTCAACGAGGCGTCCGTGATCCATGACCAAGATTAGATCAGCGTCACGGATTGTGGACAACCTGTGGGCGATGACGAAGCTGGTTCTGCCCTGCCGCAGCCTCTTCATTGCCGTCCGGATCTGCAGCTCGGTCCTCGTATCCACGGAGCTGGTGGCCTCGTCCAGAATGAGGACGGCACGGCCGGCCAGCTCTGCCCGTGCAATGGTGATCAGCTGCTGCTGGCCCTGGCTCAGGGAATCGCCGCCGTTGCCAAGCTGCGTGGCGTATCCGGCCGGCAGCGCACGGACAAAGCGGTCCACATGGGTGGCCTCGGCAGCGGCCACGATTTCTGCCTCTGCTGCGCCGGGCCGCCCGTATTCAATGTTCTCCCTGATCGTTCCACTGAAGAGCCAGACATCCTGCGGCACGACGCCGAAATGCGAGCGCAGCGCGTCCAGCGGCACATTGGCGATGTCGTTGCCGCCGAACGTGATGCGTCCGGAGTCGAGTTCGTAGAAGCGCATCAGCAGATTGACCACGGTGGTTTTGCCCGCCCCGGTGTGGCCCACGATGGCCACGGTCTGTCCGGGCTGGACAGAGAAAGTCAGGCCACTGACAGCAGGAGCACCCGGGACGTAGCCGAACGTCACATCCTCGAACTCGATCCGCCCGCTGAGTTCAACGGCTCCGTCCACAGCGGGACGTTCTGTAGCGGCATGTTTCGTAGCGGAACGGCCCTGGACCGGACGTTCTGCCGACCGATGGTCGGCAATCTCCTCCGAGTCAAGCAGGGCAAAGACCCGTTCTGCAGAGGCCGCACATGACTGCATCAGCGTGAGCATGCCCCCGATCTGTCCCATGGGCTGGGTAAACAGCCGGTTGAACTGGATGAACGCCTGGACGCCGCCGATGGTCATGGCTCCTGCCGCGACCTGAAGGGCACCCACCACAGCAACGGCCACGTAGTTGAGGTTCGCGATGAACACCATCAGGGGCTGCACGGCCCCTGACATGTATTGCGCCTTGGCTGCGGTGCGGGCCAGGCGGTCATTTCCATTCGCGAAGACCTCTGAAACAGCTTCCTGCTGCCCGAACGCCTTGATGACCTCGTGTCCGGTCACGAACTCCTCGATATGGGCGTTAAGGGCTCCCGTCGAAGCCCACTGCTCTGCGAAGTAAGCCTGGGACTTCCGGGCAATCCTTATGGTGATGAAGGTGGACACCGGAACGGAAACCAGCGCTATGGCCGCCAGCAGCGGTGAGATCCACAGCATCATGGCCAGTGACCCGCAGAGCATCAGGACGGCCATGATCATCTGCGTGAGCAGCTGGTTGAGTGACTGGGAAATATTGTCGACGTCGTTGGTCGCCCGGCTGAGGACGTCACCGCGCGCCTGCTCCTGGAAGTGCGAGGAGGGTAGCCGGTGCACCTTGTTTTCGACGGCGGCCCTCAGGTTGAAGACGAGCCGTTGCACGGCGCCCGCCGTGAGCATGCCCTGCAGCCAGTTGAACAGCGACGTCCCCACGTACATCACTGCCACCACCAGGAGCAGCCCAGCAAGCCTGCCCTGGTCGAAGGCACCGCCGACGTAAGCCTCCACCACGACGTCCGTGGCGTCCCCGAGGAGCTTGGGCGCCGCGACGTTGAGGGCCGCGAAGGCGCACGTCGCTGCAACGGCGGCGAGCATCCTGCCCCTGACCGGAGCCAGGAGCCCGATCAAACGTGCTGCTGCCGCAAGGAAAATTCGGGTTGGCCGGGCGGCTGCGTGTGCACCCCTCACGGCAGTTCGTCCCTTCTGGCTGCCGGGTCCTTCATGGCAACCGGTTCAGTTCGAGCTGGGACTCTGCGATTTCGCGGTATGTCCGGGAGGTCTTCAGAAGCTCGGCGTGTGTTCCCTGCGCCACGAGGCGGCCCTCATCGAGGACGAGAATCTGCCCAGCATCCATGATGCTGGCAATCCGTTCCGCCACGACGATCGTGGTGGCCTTCTCCAGAACAGGTGCCAGGGCGTGCCGGACATTAGCTTCGGTGGCGTAGTCCAGGGCCGAGAAACTGTCGTCCAGCAGGAACACCTGCGCCTTGCGGAGAATGGCCCTCGCGATGCAGAGCCGCTGCCGTTGGCCTCCGGAAAGCCCGGCACCGCCCTGGCCGATAGCGGCGTTCAAGCCGTTCGGGAGCTTACTGACGAACTCATCAGCCTGCGCCCGTCGGAGGGCCTGCCACAGCTCCTCCTCTGTGGCGTCAGGGGCCGCCATGCGTAGGTTCCCGGCCACTGTTCCGGAGAAGAGGTAGGCGTGCTGCGGCACCACTGCCATCCGCTCCCGGAGGTCATTCAGGCCAAAGGTGCGGATATCCCGTCCGCCCAGCGTGATCACGCCGTCGACGGCATCCACGAAGCGAGGCAGCAGGTTCAGCAGCGTCGACTTTCCGCTGCCTGTTGAGCCGATGATGGCAGTGATGGAACCGGGCCGGGCGGTGAAGGAGATGCCGGCAAGAACGGGGGTTTCCGCCCCGGGATAGGCGAAGGTGACGTTCCGGAACTCCACTGTCGTGTCAGGGTCGGCTGCATCAAAGCCGCCGGCGCCATCCCCACCCGCTATGGCTGGCTGCACATCCAGGACCTCCTGGATGCGCTCCGCGCACACGGCCGCCCGGGGGGCCGTCATGAAGACATACATGGCCATCATGATGGCCAGCAGGATTTGCAGGATGTAGGCGATGAAGGCGGAAAGAGCCCCCACCTGCATGTTCCCGGCCTGGATGAGGTGCCCGCCGAACCAGACCACGGCCACGGAGGACAGGTTAACCACGATCATGATCAAGGGAAGCATGCCCGCCACGAGCAGGGCCGACTGCAGGTTGTTGCCGGTCAGCTTCCGGTTTGCCTCGGCGAAGCGGGCGGCTTCATGGTCCTGCCGAACGAAGGCCCGGATGACGCCGGCACCGATGATCTGTTCACGCAGGATCCGCGTCACGCCATCTATCAGGGTCTGGCCCTGCCGGTACAGCGGAATCAGCCGCCGCACAATCAGTGCCATGATAAGCACCAGCAGGGGCACAACGACGATCACGACGGCGGACAGGGCAGCGTCCTGCTGTACAGCCAGGACAATCCCGCCGATGCCCATGACCGGGGCGGCGGCCAGCATCGTGAACACCAGCACGGCGAACGTCTGGATCTGCTGCACGTCATTGGTGGCCCGGGTGACGAGGCTGGGGGCGCCGAACCCGTTGACCTCCTGGGAGGACATGGCCTGGACCTGGGCGAACAGGCTGCGCCGGAGCCGGTGGCCGAGCTTCATGGCTACGACCGCGGCCAGGTAGCCCGCGCCCAGCGCGGCGCCGGCCTGGACGACGGACAGCGCCGCCATCCAGCCTCCCAGCTCCAGGATCACGTCGCTCCGGCCGGTCAGGATGCCGTCGTCAATGATGCTTGCGTTCAGCGTGGGCAACATAAGGTTGGCAGCGGTCTGGAGCATCTGCAGTGCGAGGATGGCCCACACCGCGGCATGGTGTTCCGACAGGAGGCTGCGCATGAGCCGAAAGAGCACCGGGCGCCTCCTTCATGGCTGGTGCAGAACAGGAGCCTTCACCGCCGGCCCCCACAACCGCTTCATCCTTGTAAGCTACCCCACAGCTCCCCCTTCAGGGTGCTTAAGACGCGCCTGGTTTCCGCCCGGCCTGCCCTAGAGTTTCCGGCCCACCACGAAGATCCGGCGGAACGGGTAGACGGTGCCGTACTCCGTGGACGGATAGGCCCGTGCCAGGCGCTGCGCGTAGACCCGCTCGAACTCGGCCCCGTCCTCGGGCGACAGGGCCGAGAAGACGGGACGCAGCGCAGTCCCGCGCACCCACTCGAGGACCGCGTTGTCCCCGGGCAGCACCTGCAGGTAGGTCGTTTCCCACGCGTCCGCCGCGTAGCCGGCGCGCAGCATGATGTCGAGGTAGCATGCTGCATCGGCGACCGCACCCTCATGGCGGAGCACGCCGTCGAGCTTGTCTGCCCAGGCCGGGGATCCGGCGAGCTCGCGCATCAGTGTGTGGGACGGCGACGTGAAGTTGCCGGGCACCTGGAGGGCGAACCATGCCCCCGGGCGGAGTGCAGCCAGCCACGTCGGGAGCAGGTCGACGTGTTCCGGGACCCATTGCAGGGCGGCGTTACTCACCACGACGTCGGTTTCGGCGGACGGTGTCCAAGTGGCGATGTCCCCAAACCGGAACTCCAGATTCCCCACAGATCCGGCCTGGGCGTCAGCTTTTGACAACATCTCCGCGGAGGAATCGAGGCCTACCACTTTCGCCTCCGGCCACCGCTCCGCGAGTGCGGCAGTGAGGTTTCCCGGACCGCACCCAAGATCAACCACCTCGTGTGGGCCAGCTGCGTCGATTCGGGCCGTCAGGTCAAAGAACGGCCGCTGGCGGTGGTCGCCGAACTGCACGTACTTGGCAGGATCCCACTTCACAAGGCCTCCAAGGGACAAATGTGGGCAGGCCGTCGCTCCCGACCCGCAGCCACCCCAAAAGGGCAACCACCGCGAGCCTAACGCCGCCCCCGGTTGAAAGCACGCCGCTAAGGCATACGGCACTAAGCTGGAAAGCAATGAAACTCGTTGAACAGCTCCCCGCACCGGCCGCACGGACAGCAGCGGCGGAGGCAGACCCGGATTCCCTCTACATGCGCTTCCTGGAGTGGACCGAAAGCCGGGGGCTTGAATTGTATGCCGCCCAGGACGAGGCGATCATGGAGCTTGCTTCCGGCGCCAACGTGATCCTGGCGACGCCCACGGGGTCAGGCAAGTCACTCGTTGCCATTGCGGCCCACTTCCAGGCCATGGCGCGCGGCGAACGCAGCTACTACACAGCCCCGATCAAGGCGCTGGTGTCGGAAAAGTTCTTCGCCCTGTGCGAGATCTTCGGCGCGGAGAACGTGGGCATGATCACCGGCGATTCCGGGGTCAACCAGGACGCACCGATCATCTGCTGCACAGCGGAGATCCTCGCCAACACCGCCCTGCGGGAAGGTGCCGCCGCCGATCTTGGCTCCGTCATCATGGACGAGTTCCACTTCTACTCGGATCCCCAGCGCGGCTGGGCATGGCAGGTGCCCCTGCTCGAACTGCCGCAGGCCCAGTTCCTGCTGATGTCCGCAACCCTGGGTGATGTCAGCCGCTTCGAGGAAGGCATGACCAAGCTCACAGGCCGGCCCACCACGACGGTCAGCTCCGCCGAGCGCCCGATTCCGCTGCATTACTACTACCATGAGACCGCCGTGCACGAGACGCTGGAGGAACTGCTGTCCACCAAGCAGGTTCCTGTCTACGTGGTGCACTTCAGCCAGGCCGAGGCCATCGAGCGCGCCCAGACGCTGATGAGCATCAACGTCTGCAGCCGGGAAGAGAAGGACCGGATCGCCGAGCTGATCGCCAACTTCCGCTTTGCGGCGGGCTTCGGCAAGACGCTCAACCGTCTGGTCCGGCACGGCATCGGCGTCCACCACGCGGGCATGCTGCCCAAGTACCGGCGGCTCGTGGAACAGCTGGCGCAGGCAGGCCTCCTGAAGGTCATCTGCGGCACCGACACCCTCGGCGTCGGCATCAACGTCCCCATCAGGACCGTGCTGCTCACCGCGCTGAGCAAATACGACGGGGTCCGAACCCGCTTGCTGAACTCCCGTGAATTCCACCAGATCGCCGGCCGGGCCGGCCGGGCAGGCTACGACACCGCCGGCACCGTGGTGGTGCAGGCGCCGGAGCACGTGGTGGAGAACGTCCGGGCGATGGCCAAGGCCACGGCCAAATTCGGCAATGACCAGAAGAAGCTGCGCCAGGTTGTGAAGAAGAAGCCGCCGGAAGGCTTTGTCTCCTGGGGCGAGCCCACCTACAAGCGGCTGGTGGAATCCGTTCCGGAACCCCTGTCCTCGAGTTTCACCGTCACCCATGCCATGCTGATGAACCTCATGGAGCGGCCCGGCGATCCGTTTGCCGCGGCGCGCCGGCTGCTCACCGAGAACCACGAATCGCGCCCGTCCCAGCTCCGGCTAATGAAGAAGGCTTTGGCCATTTACCGCGAACTGCTCGCCGCGGAGGTTGTCGAGCGCATCCCGCCGTCTGAGCAGGGGCCCGACGGCCGCACAGTGCGCCTCACTGTGCACCTGCAGCCCAACTTCGCACTGAACCAGCCGCTCTCCCCCTTCGCCCTGGCCGCGCTGGAGCTGCTGGATCCGGAGTCGCCGTCGTACGCGCTCGACGTCGTCTCGGTCATCGAGGCCACGCTGGAAAAGCCGCGGCAGATCCTCTCTGCCCAGCAGAAGAAGGCCCGCGGCGAGGCCATCGCGGCGATGAAGGCTGACGGCATCGAATACGAGCAGCGCATGGCGATGCTGGACGAGGTAACCTACCCGCAGCCACTCGCGGAGATCCTCGGCGAGGCCTTCGAGGTTTACCGCAAAGCAGCGCCGTGGATCGGCGACTTTGAACTGGCGCCCAAGTCCATCATCCGCGACATGTACGAACGGGCCATGAACTTCGGTGAGTTCGTCCAGTTCTATGGACTGGCGCGCTCAGAGGGCATCGTGCTGAGGTACCTGGCCGACGGGTTTAAGGCGCTGCGCCAGACCGTGCCGCAGGACGCCCTCCGCGAGGACCTGGAAGACCTCATCGCCTGGCTCGGTGAATTGGTCCGCCAGGTCGACTCAAGCCTCCTCGACGAATGGGAGGAGCTGACCTCCGGCGCGGCACCCACACCACACGACGCGCCGCCGCCTCCGCCTCCATCCCTTACATCCAATATCCGTGCCTTCCGCGTCATGGTCCGGAACGAGATGTTCCGGCGCGTGGAGCTGTTCGCAGACGAGGACGCCACTGCGCTTGGGGAGCTCGACGGCGACGCCGGCTGGGGCGCGGACCGCTGGGAAGACGTGCTGGATGACTACTTCGACGAACATGATGACATCGGCACCGGACCCGACGCCCGGGGGCCGGGGCTGCTGATCATCACTGAGGAACCCGGCGCGTGGAAAGTCCGGCAGATCTTCGATGACCCCGCCGGCAACCACGACTGGGGCATCTCCGCGGAGGTCGACCTTGCCGCGTCCGACGAAACCGGCACCGCCGTCGTCCGGGTGACGGACGTCAACAGGCTCTGACTGAGGAGCCTTGGACCGGTGGGGAGTTCGGTCCTGTCGGCGTTGCTGTCACAGGTCTCTGACTCTGCCCCGCCGTCTCCACAAATAGAACGCGACGAGCAGAACAACGAGGAGCAGGACGCCGCCGATAATCAGGGGCGTAACGCCGTCGTTGGATTGCTGCTGCCCCGTGCCGGTGGTGCCCGGGCTATCCGGCCCAGGAGGCGATGACTCGGCGGGCGTTGCTGTTCCGGTCGGCGCCGGCGTTACGCCTGTGGGGGCGTCAGAAGGAGAAGGCTGCTGCAGTTGCACAACATAGACGGAGGAAACGTCCGCTGCAGTAGCTCCGCGGCCACCCAGGGCAGTGGCCGGCGCGCTCAGCACGAAGCCGCCACCGGTGATGCCAAGAGCCACGAGCACTCCCAACAATGTCCATCGCATGAGTCCTCCAGGCCACTGGGCTTCCCGATCCGGCCGGGCCTGTCCCAAACAATGGTCCGGACGTCACCCTCATTTTCGCCTTCGCCCCATCACCTGTCCAGCATTCCCCGCCCGTCCGGCCGGCCAGATCGGCCCGCTATTTCTTCTTCCTGCCCTTGCGGTGCGGCTGGACGCGCTGACCCTTGTGCTCTACGACGACGGGAGCGGCATCGGCCCCTTCGCGTTTTCCGCTGAGGATCGGCAGTACGGGCAGTCCCTTGGCTGCCCGGCGTTCGGCGAGGGCCTTGGCGGCCGGGGATCCCGGCGTGGGCATGCGCCGGATGACGAAGAACTGCTGGCCCATGGTCCACAGGTTGGTGGTGGTCCAGTAGATCAGGACACCGATCGGGAAGTTGATGCCGCCGACGCCGAACACGATCGGCAGGATGTACAGCATCATCTTCTGCTGGCGCATGTACGGGCTGGCCATGGCCTCTTCGGACATGTTCTTGGCCATGATCTGCTTCTGCGTGATGAACTGCGACGCCGTCATCGCCAGGATCATCAGGATAGTCAGGACTATGACTGCAGGGTTGCCGTCTGAGTGGTAGAGCAGGGCCGCGTTCAGCGGTGCGCCGAAGATGCTCGACTCATCGAACTGCACAACCTGCTCGTGGCTCATGGCACCTATGCCTTGTTCCCTGTCCCGAGCCGAGGTGATGCCGGACAGAACTGTGAACAGTGCCAGGAAGAACGGCATCTGGATCAGCAGGGGCAGGCAGGCAGAGAACGGATTGGTGCCGTGCTTCTTGTACATCGCCATCTGTTCCTGCGCCATGGCCTGGCGGGACAGCTGGTCCTTCTTCCCCTTGTACTTGTTCTGGAGCTTCTTCAGGTCCGGCTGCAGCAGCTGCATGCCGCGCTGCGCCTTAATCTGCTTGACGAACACCGGAATCAGGGCTGCCCGGATGACCAGCACCAGGCCGATGATGGACAGTGTCCAGGTCCAGCCGCTGGCAGCCGGCATTCCAAGCGCACTCAGGCCCTCATGGAAGCCCACCATGATGATGGACACAAACCATTTGAACGGAAACATGATCGTTTCAAACAGGTCCATACCAGGCCCCTATCTGTCAGGCTCGGTCAGGCGGGGTTGCCCGTTGCCCCGCTACCTCAGAGCAGCCAGGCTTATAGAAGCCGTCCCGCATAGGCAAATTGCAAGGACTTCTTCGTCGATCGGCCGGAGCGTATATCGAGAGCCTAACTCAAGTGCCGGACCGATCACCCAGTAAGCTCGGATCATGAGTGTTATCCGTCCGGCCACCCCCGCTGATGTCCCCGTAATCCTGCAGATGATCCACGAGCTGGCCATCTACGAGAAGGAACCGGACGCAGTCCGCAACACGCCGGAGATGCTCCACAATGTGCTCTTCGGCGAGAGCCCCCGCGTCTTCGCCAACATGGCGGAAAACGAGGCAGGGCAGGTCCGCGGCTTCGCGCTGTGGTTCCTGAACTACTCCACCTGGGAAGGTGTCCACGGCATCTATCTTGAGGATCTCTACGTCACTCCCGAGGCCCGGGGCGAGGGACACGGCAAGGCTCTCCTGCAGCACCTGGCCGCGACCGCCGTCGAACGCGGATATGCCCGGGTCGAATGGAGCGTCCTGGACTGGAACGAACCCTCCATCGACTTCTACCGGAGGCTCGGGGCCAGCCCGATGGAGGAATGGTCCACCTTCCGCCTCACCGGAAACGCCCTCGCCGCCTTTGGAGCCCGCAGCGGGGCCGGGGCGCATGGCTGACACCGCGGCGCACAGTGCCGTCCACTCCACCACCGGCATCCAGGGTGACGGTGCCGCTCACGCCGTGCACACGATCCGCGGGAGGCACGAGTTCCGCGGGATGCGCACGACGGAGCACTACTTCACCGTCCCGCTGGATCATTTCAGCTCAGCGGATGATACCGGCGCCGAGACGATCACGGTTTTCGCGCGCGAATACGTGTCAGCGGAACACACTGAAACGGCTGCGAAACAGCTCCCCTGGCTTGTGTACCTGCAGGGCGGTCCGGGCGGCCGAGGCAACCGGTTCATGTCGCTGGGCGGCTGGAGCAAAGCCGCTGCGAAGGATTTCCGCATCCTCATGCTGGACCAGCGGGGCACCGGGTTGTCCTCCCCCGCGGACCGCAACACGCTGCCGCTGCGCGGTGACGCCGAGGCACAGGCCCGCTATCTGGAGCACTTCCGCGCGGATTCGATAGTTGCCGACGCCGAACTGATCCGCCGTGCGCTGGGCTCGGAACCGTGGACCATATACGGCCAGAGCTATGGCGGCTTCATCGCACTGACATACCTCTCCTTCGCGCCGGAAGGCCTGCGGGAAGTGCTCATCACGGGAGGACTCGCCCCGCTGGAGGGCACGGCGGAGCGGGTGTACCGCGAGACGTTCAAACGCGTTGCCGCCCGCAATGCCGAATACTTCGGCTGGTACCCGGAAGACCGTGAAACCGTAGACCGGATCGTCCGGCACCTCCGGAACATCGAGGAATTCCTGCCCGGCGGAGAACGCCTCACGGTAGAACGTTTCCAGATGCTGGGGTCCTTCCTCGGCGGCAATACGAGGGTGGACGGGCTGCACAACCTGCTGGAGGATGCCTTCGTGGACACTCCCCGCGGCCCCAGACTGTCCGACTCCTTCCTCGAGCAGGTCCGTCCTCACGTCTCCCGCGCCACGAACCCCCTGTACGCCCTGATGCACGAGTCGATCTACGCCCAGGGCCCGGCGACGGACTGGGCGGCCTGGCGGGTTCTCCGGGAATTCCCGGAGTTCAGCCCGGACGCCCCGCAGATCCTCCTGACCGGCGAGATGATCTACCCGTGGTATTTCGACCAGGACAACGCGCTGCGCCCGCTGAAGGAAGTCGCTGAGCTGCTGGCGGCCAAGACGGACTGGAAACCGCTGTATGACCCGGCACAGCTGGCCGCCAACATAGTGCCCGCTGCCGCCGCCGTCTACAGCAACGACATTTACGTTGAGCGCGGACTTTCCCTCGAAACTGCCGCAGCGGTACGCAAACTGCAGGCGTGGGAAACGGCCGACTTCCACCACGACGGCATCGCCGACGACGGGGAAGCCATCTTTGGTCGGCTTCTGAGCATGGTGCGGTCAGTCCGGAACTGACCGTCCCTCCCGCGGCCGCGCGGCCAGCAACACAACGACCGCCGCCGCAAGGACACACGCTCCGAGCACGCCGCCGGCCAGGTTGAGGCCCAGGTACCCCACCCAGCTCAGCACCAGGCCCGAGACGGCACCGCCCGCGGCGCCCGCCGCGCCCATCAGCATGTCCGACACGCCCTGCACGGCCACCCTGTCCTGCTGAGCGACGCTCTCGGCCAGGAGCGTCGACCCGGCAATCGTTGACGCCGACCACCCCACGCCGAGGAGCACGAGGCCCACGGCAACGGCCGCCGTGGACGCCTGCCCGAAACCCGCCACCAGTACGGCAGCGGTCAGGGTGGCGAAGCCGAGGGCGATGGTCTGGGTCCGTCCCAGCTTGTCCGTCAGCCAGCCCATCACCGGGGACAGCGCAAACATCCCAGCGATGTGCAGCGAAATGGTAAAACCGATGATAACCAGGACATCGCTGCCCGTGGCGTGGCTCCCGTGCGTGCTGCCCGGGCCGGCGACGATCTCCTGCAGATGGAGCGGGGTCATGGACATGACTCCCACCATGACCGCGTGGGCACCCACGACGGCAGCCAGCGCCAGGATCGCGGCCGGTGCGTGGCGCACCGCCCGCAACCCCCGCGCGAGTGAACCTCCGGCAGGCGCTGCGCCTACAGCCGGGCCGGCGGGCTGGGCTCCCGGCGACTGCATTTCTGCCGGCCGCTCCTCCGCCGACTCGGCCTGCGCTGCCAGCTGCCGCGCCAGCATGAGCGGATCGGGGCGGAGCCCGGCCAGAAGCAGTCCGCAGGCGAGGATCAGCCCGGCGCCCGAGATGACGAACGGCCCGGCGATGGGCGGCAGCCCCAGGCTCTGGCCCACCACGGCGCCGGGCTGGATCAGGTTGGGTCCGGCCACGGCCCCGATGGTGATGGCCCAGACGACGGTGGACAGGGAGCGGCCGCGGTGCTCAGGGTCCGCCAGATCGACGGCGGCGAACCGCGCCTGGAGATTTGCGGCCGTCCCCACCCCGACGCCTGCGGCACCTACGACCAGAAACGCGAAGACCCCGGAGACCACGGACACGACGATAAGCACGGCACCTGCCAGGGCCGCGGCCAGCCCCGTGGCAAGGCTGATCCTGCGTCCGCGCCGTTCAGCAAGCGAGGCGAGCGGCAGCGCCGCCATCGCGGCGGCGAGCGTCATCATGGTGGCGACTGAACCGGCCCACGCCTCCGACCCGGACAAATCGACGGCCAGAAGCGAACCGATGGAGACGGTCGCCCCGGTTCCGATAGCGCTGAACAGCTGCGCGGACCCCAGGAGCACCACGGTGCGCCGTTGCACCAGGCGCACATCCGGGTCCATCCGGGATGTGGTTGCCATCCTCCGAGCATAGTCCCGGAGGCGCCCGCCGGAACCCCGAATCAAAAGAGAAAAACCCCGGCCCAGAGGGGCCGGGGTTTTTCTACGGACGGGGGTGGGAGGCACCCCGGTGGCCGAGGGCCGTCGGTCTAGTCGACGTCCGCGTCGACGCCGGTCCGGCTCTTCCGCGCGTCCTCCTCGAGGCGGGCATCCAGCTTGGCCTGCTGCGCGGCGGAACTGATCAGGCTGGCGATAACGGCGATGATGATGGTGCCGACAATGACAGCAAGCGAGACATACGTTGGGATCTCGGGCGCCCACTCAATGTGGTGTCCGCCGTTGATGAACGGCAGTTCGTTGACATGCATGGCGTGCAGGATGAGCTTCACGCCGATGAAGGCCAGGATGACGGACAGCGCGTGCTTGAGGTAGATCAGGCGGTTCATGAGGCCCCCGAGCAGGAAGTACAGCTGCCGCAGGCCCATGAGCGCGAAGATGTTCGCGGTGAACACGATGAACGCGCTCTGGGTGAGGCCGAAGATCGCGGGGATGGAGTCCACGGCGAACAGCAGGTCCGTCATCCCAATGGTGATGAACACGATCACCATTGGGGTGAAAACCTTCTTGCCGTCGACGACGGTGCGGAGCTTGCTGCCGTCGAACTTCTCCGACATGGGGATGACCTTGCGGAGCTTCGCGATGATCGCGTTTTCCTTGTCCTCCTCGTCTTCGCCTTCATCCTTCGCCTGCTTCCACGCAGTCCACAGCAGGAAGGCGCCGAAGATGTAGAACACCCAGCTGAACTGCTCGATGACGATGGCGCCGAGCATAATGAAGATGCCGCGCAGGATGAGGGCAATGATGATGCCCACCATCAGCACTTCCTGCTGGTACTTACGGGGCACCGAGAACCGCGCCATGATGATGATGAAGACGAAGAGGTTGTCGATGCTGAGGCTGTATTCGGTCACCCAGCCGGCGACGAATTGCCCGCCGTACTCCGGGCCCGCAAACATGAACATCGCACCGGCAAAGACCAGCGCAAGGGCCACATAGAAGGCGACCCACAGGCCGGCTTCCTTCATGGAGGGCTCGTGCGGGCGCCGCACGACCAGGAGCAGGTCTAACAGAAGGATGACGCCGAGGGCGACGAACGAGCCGACCTCAAACCAGACGGGAAGCTGCACAGAGTTACCTTTCGCAGGGTACAAAAAACTGGTGTAAGTCTCTCCGGCAGACCTGTGCACTTGGTGCTGATGTGGCTGCCCGCTACGCCCGGCAAGGCATCTGTGCCCTGCGTGTTGACGTCCGTAGCGCTTGGGATACTCCCCTACTTGACCTCAACTTTACAGTACCCCGGGGACCGCCCGCGTCTGTGACCATCAAGGCAAGGGGCGGCAGTCGGCGAAAAGCGCCTACGCGTGGCCTGCGGCCTGCATCTGCCGAAGTTCCTTCTTCAGCTCGGCCACCTCATCGCGGATGCGGGCAGCCACCTCGAACTGAAGCTCCGCGGCAGCGCCGTGCATCTGCTCCGTCAGCTGCTCGATCAGACCCACCAGGTCCTCGGCAGGCGCTGCCGCCAGCCCGTCGGAGCGCACGGTCGCAGCGCCCTTGGCCGCGGACTTGGCACGCTTGCCGCCCTTGGCCAGGCGGTTGTTGCTCAGCAGTTCCTGGGTGTCCGCGTCCTCCCGGGCCAGTTGGTCGGTGATGTCGGCGATCTTCTTCCGCAGCGGCTGCGGATCGACGCCGTTTTTCTCGTTGAACGCGACCTGGATGGCACGGCGCCGGTTGGTTTCCTCAATGGCGTGCGCCATGGAGTCCGTAATGCGGTCCGCGTACATGTGCACCTGGCCGGACACGTTCCTCGCCGCGCGTCCAATGGTCTGGATCAGGGAGGTGGAGGAGCGGAGGAAGCCCTCCTTGTCGGCATCGAGGATGCTCACGAGGGACACCTCGGGCAGGTCAAGGCCTTCGCGGAGCAGGTTGATGCCCACGAGGACGTCGAAGACGCCCATCCGGAGCTCGCGCAGCAGCTCCACCCGGCGGAGGGTGTCAACGTCCGAGTGCAAGTACTGCACCTTGATGCCGTGGCCCAGCAGGTAGTCCGTGAGGTCTTCGGCCATGCGCTTGGTAAGGGTGGTGACCAGGACGCGTTCGTCCTTGTCCACGCGGCTGCGGATCTCGCCCAGGAGGTCGTCGATCTGGCCCTTGGTGGGCTTGACCACGACTTCGGGATCGATGAGGCCCGTGGGGCGGATGATTTGCTGCACATACCCGTCGGCTTTTGCGAGCTCATACTTCCCGGGGGTCGCGGACAGGTAGACGGTCTGGCCGATGCGCTCCAGGAACTCATCCCACTTGAGCGGCCGGTTGTCCATGGCGGACGGCAGCCGGAAGCCGTGGTCCACCAGCGTGCGTTTACGCGACATGTCACCTTCGTACATGGCGCCGATCTGCGGCACGGTGACGTGGGATTCGTCGATGACGAGCAGGAAGTCGTCCGGGAAGTAGTCCAGCAGACAGTGCGGCGCGGAGCCGCCGGGCCGGCCGTCAATATGGCGGGAGTAGTTCTCGATGCCGTTGCAGAAGCCCATCTGCTGCATCATCTCGAGGTCGTAGTTGGTCCGCAGTTGGAGGCGTTGGGCCTCCACCAGCTTGTTCTGCCCCTGCAGAACGCTGAGACGTTCGGCCAGCTCGTCCTCGATGGCTGTGATGGCCCGGGACATGCGCTCCGGTCCGGCAACGTAGTGCGAGGCAGGGAAGACGTACATCTCCGTCTCCTCACGGATCACGTCCCCGGTGACCGGGTGCAGGGTGTAGATGTTCTCCACTTCGTCGCCGAAGAACTCGATCCGCAGCGCGAGTTCTTCGTACATGGGGATGATCTCCACTGTGTCGCCCCGGACACGGAACGTCCCGCGGTGGAAGTCCATGTCGTTGCGGACGTACTGCATGGAGACGAACTTCCGCAGCAAGTCATCGCGGTTCATCTCCTGGCCCCGCCGCAGCGTCACCATGCCCGCGATGTACTCCTCGGGCGTGCCAAGGCCGTAAATGCAGGAAACGGTGGCCACCACGATCACGTCACGCCGGGTCAGCAGTGCGTTCGTGGCCGAGTGGCGCAGGCGCTCCACTTCCTCGTTGACGGAGGAGTCCTTTTCGATGAAGGTGTCCGTCTGCGGGACGTAGGCTTCCGGCTGGTAGTAGTCGTAGTAGGAGACGAAGTACTCCACCGCGTTGTTGGGCAGCAGTTCGCGGAACTCATTGGCCAGCTGGGCGGCCAGCGTCTTGTTTTGCACCATGACCAGGGTGGGCCGCTGCACCTGCTCGATCAGCCACGCCGTGGTGGCGCTCTTTCCGGTACCGGTGGCACCGAGGAGCACCACGTCTTTTTCGCCGTTCTTGATGCGTTCGGTGAGCTCGGCGATGGCGGCGGGCTGGTCGCCGGCGGGCTGGAACTCGCTGATGACCTCGAATGGCGCTACGACGCGGTTGATCTCCTGCGCAAGACTCATGTATCTAATTTACCGCCACGCACAGTCGCGTTCCCCCTGATTCAGCTTTGGGCTGTACCGGCAGCGCCGGTGGAGGTGCTGCCCGCAGTGGCATACGACGGCGGCCGCCAGCCGCTGCTTGCGGCCCACCGCTCCATGCCGGGGCCGCCGGTCAGCGTGAACCAGGCTTCCTTGTCCTGGGCGTAGCCGGCCGTGGAGGTGTCCGCGGCATGAAGGGCCGCGACGCGGTGCTTCTCCGCCGCATAGGCCTCCCGGGCAGCCGGAACAGCGGTCAGCCAGTCCCGGAAGCAGAGGGCGAATCGCCAGCCGGGTGAACCCGCGACGCGGACATGGAGGTTCACGAGCCGTCCGGGATCCGCGTTCCCATGCAGCCGCTTGGACCAGGCGGCGGGATCAGGGCGGCTGGCCGTGGGGCTGTCCATGAGAATCCCGGGCCAGACGGGAAAGCCTGCCGCGCGGAGCAGCGGGGCGATGCGGTCCGCTGTTTCCAGGTCCGCCACGGCGAGCTGGAGGTCGATCACGTTTTTGGCGTCCAGTCCAGGCACTGCGGTGGACCCGATGTGGTCAACAGCGAGGATGTCATCCGGTGCGGCGGCGCGCAGCCGCGCCGTCAGCAGGGAGGCCTGGCGCCCCCAGTCGGGGTCGTGCGGGACCAGCACCGGACCGCCGCGGCGGACGGCGACGGCGGATGCGCTGAGGTTGCGGGCGAAGGGCAGCAGCCGGTCCTCCCAGAGCTTGTCCACCGCCAGGCGCAGGTCTTCCGGAGAACCGGAGTTGTCCAGGACCACATCGGCAGCGTCCAACCGGACGTCCCGGGAGGCTTGGGCGGCCATGCGGGAGCGGGCTTCCTCTTCGGTCATGCCGCGGTGCCGGACCATCCGTCCGACCCGCACGTCGGACGCGGCGTCCACCACCACGACGAGATGGAAGCTGCTTTGCTGCCCTGTTTCAACGAGGAGGGGGATGTCCTGTACCACGACGGCGTCGGTGGGGGCTGCGGAGATCACCGCGGCGGCCCGGTGCCGGACCAGAGGGTGGACAATGCCGTTCAGCTCCTCCCGCCGCTCCGGGTCGCGGAAGACGATGGCGCCAAGGCGCGCCCTGTCCAGCCTCCCCACGGCGTCGAGGATGTCCTCCCCGAAGGCCCGCACCACGGCAGCCAGCCCGGGCGTGCCGGGCTCGACGACTTCACGCGCTATCGCGTCGGCATCCACGAGCACCGCGCCCAGCTCCTTCAGGCGCATCGCCACCATTGACTTCCCCGAGGCGATCCCGCCCGTCAACCCGATCTTCAACACCCCTCCAGACTAGTCCCCGCCGCTCCCCTGCCCTCGCTCCGCTCACCCACGGAACCCTCGCGGCGTGGGCCCATGCCCGGACTAGACTTGGGCGGTGCAAGAGCAACAGAGCAGGACGGTGTCCTACACCACCCTCGCCGCCGGCCCCGATTTCCGCCACGAGCTGGAGATCAAGCGGTCGCGGTTCATCACCGTGCTGCGCCGCGCAGACAGCGAGGATAGCGCCCGGGCCCTAGTGTCGGATCTGCGCCGGGAATTCCACGATGCCCGGCACCACTGCTCTGCATTCGTGCTGGGTGCCGGCCGGGACATCCAGCGTTCCAGTGACGACGGTGAGCCGTCCGGTACGGCCGGCATCCCCATGCTGGAGGCGCTGCTCCGGCGGGAGACCGCCCCGGGGGTGACGGACCTCAGCGACGTGAGTGCCGTCGTCGTGCGTTATTTCGGTGGTGTGCTGCTGGGTGCCGGCGGACTGGTGCGGGCCTACTCGGAATCAGTTTCGACCGCGCTGGCCCTGGCCCCGCTGGTGCGGCGCCGGCGCCTGAGGATCTGTGCCGTGAGGATGCCGCACGCCGCGGCCGGTCGCCTGGAAAATGACCTGCGGAGTGCCGGCTACGCGATGGCGGAGACGGGGTATGAAGCACACTCCGCTGTCCTGCGGCTGGCCCTTCCGGATTCGCCCGCGGCGCTGGCCGACGCTGCCGGTCACCTGGCTGCCATGACTGCCGGAGCGGCCGCGCTGGTACCCGAAGGCACCGAGTGGGTTGACCTCTTACCGTGACGCCCGCGGGCATCAATCATCAGCTTGCTTAGGATTTTCCCGTTTCCTAGTGTGGACGCTGTAAGGCATTCGCAGGCAAAGGAGGAAACATGTCCGAGCACGACATCACCGGCAAGAGGGTAGCTTTCCTGCTGACGGACGGCGTCGAGCAGGTAGAACTGACCAGCCCCTGGGACGCCGTCAAGAACGCCGGCGGAGAACCGGTTCTGGTTGCGCCGAAGAGCGGCAAGCTCCAGGGTTTCGAAGGCGTGGACAAGGGCGACACTTTCGACGTCGACCTGACGCTGGCGGAGGCCAACGCCTCGGACTTCCACGCACTGGTGATTCCCGGCGGCGTGGTGAACGCCGACCACCTGCGGGTGGACAAGGACGCCCAAAACTTCGCCCGGAGCTTCTTCGAGCAGCACAAGCCCGTGGCCGCGATCTGCCACGGACCGTGGCTGCTCATCGACGCAGGCGTGGTCAAGGGCCGGAACCTCACGTCGTACCACACGCTCGCAACCGACCTGAAGAACGCCGGCGCGAACTGGACGGACGAGCAGGTAGTGGTGGACCAGGGCCTGGTCACCAGCCGGAAGCCGGGCGACCTTCCGGCCTTCAATGACAAGGTGCTGGAGGAAATTGCCGAAGGCGAGCACGCAGGGCAGACCGCCTGACACTGCCTGCAACTCCACGGCATAGGGAGTTCCGCAATCCGGGAACACCAAAAAAGGTGGCCGCCCCCTTCCGGGGACGGCCACCTTTTATGTTGGCAATTTAGCCTTGCGGCAATTAGTTGCCGGTCAGCTTCTCGCGCAGTGCTGCAAGAGCCTCGTCCGAAGCAAGCGTGCCTGCACCGGTCTCGGTTGCAGCAGGCTCGGAGGAGTAGCTGGTGGTGCCGGAGTCGCTCTCACCGGACGTTGCAGCTGCAGCGTCGTCGGCGGCGTGCTGGGCAACCTGCTTCTTGTGGGCTTCCCAACGGGTCTGGGCGTCAGCGTACTGCTGCTCCCAGGCGGCGCGCTGGTTCTCGTAGCCTTCAAGCCACTCGTTGGACTCCGGGTCGAAGCCCTCCGGGTACTTGTAGTTGCCCTCTTCGTCGTACTCGGCGGCCATGCCGTAGAGTGCCGGGTCGAATTCGGTGCTGTCGGCGTCCACGCCCTCGTTCGCCTGCTTGAGGGAGAGGGAGATGCGGCGGCGCTCAAGGTCGATGTCGATGACCTTGACGAACAGCTCGTCGCCAACGGAGACAACCTGCTCAGCCAGCTCAACGTGGCGGACAGCGAGCTCGGAGATGTGAACCAGGCCTTCGATGCCGTCTTCGACGCGGACGAACGCACCGAACGGAACGAGCTTGGTGACCTTACCCGGAACAACCTGGCCGAGGGCGTGGGTGCGGGCGAAGGTCTGCCACGGGTCTTCCTGCGTAGCCTTGAGCGACAGGGAGACGCGCTCGCGGTCCAGGTCGACCTCGAGGACCTCGACGGTGACTTCCTGGCCAACTTCGACAACCTCGGACGGGTGGTCGATGTGCTTCCAGGACAGCTCGGAAACGTGGACGAGACCGTCTACGCCGCCCAGGTCCACGAAGGCACCGAAGTTGACGATGGAGGAAACGACGCCGGGACGGACCTGGCCCTTTTCCAGCTTGTTGAGGAAGGTGGAGCGGACCTCGGACTGGGTCTGCTCGAGCCATGCACGGCGGGACAGCACAACGTTGTTGCGGTTCTTGTCCAGCTCGATGATCTTGGCTTCGATCTGCTGACCGATGTACGGAGCCAGGTCGCGCACGCGGCGCATCTCGACGAGGGATGCCGGCAGGAAGCCGCGCAGACCGATGTCGAGGATAAGACCACCCTTGACAACCTCGATGACGGTACCGGTGACAACACCGTCTTCTTCCTTGACCTTCTCGATGTCGCCCCAGGCACGCTCGTACTGAGCACGCTTCTTGGAGAGGATCAGGCGGCCTTCTTTGTCTTCCTTGGTGAGCACCAGGGCTTCGACCTGATCGCCAACGGAGACGACGTCTCCGGGATCAACGTCATGCTTGATGGACAGCTCACGGGAGGGGATGACACCTTCGGTCTTGTAACCGATGTCGAGCAGGACTTCATCGCGGTCGACCTTGACGACGGTACCTTCGACGAGGTCTCCGTCGTTGAAGTACTTGATGGTGGCGTCGACTGCTGCGAGGAAGTCCTCAGCGGTACCGATGTCGTTAATCGCGACTACGGGGGTACCGGGCTTCTCGGTGGAGGTGATGGTCATGTAGTAGGGGCTCCGTTGTGGATAGTTAGTCGGTCAGGCAAACCATCGCCCCCGCGTTATGGAACGCAGGCGCAAAGCGCGGCAGACCGCAAGAATCTGCCGGGTCATCCTGATTTTGTGGATTAGAGATGTGTGCACGTAGTACACGCCCGTTTAGTCTAGTCGCTCGCGGGAACGGCGGTCAAAGCGCTGCCGGCGCGTTGCGCCTCAGGTTACGGCCCTGAAGTGCAGTTTTACCCTAGAAGTGCGTCAGGCAATGCGGTGAGCGTTCGACGGCGAACATGTGGCGCGCTTTCAGCGCCGCCCCCTGCACGTGCTCGTCAATCCTGCCGGCCGAGGCCAGTGTCACCGGACAGACGCCACCGAGGTAGATGGACCCGAGCTCCGCGACGCCCAGTGTCAGCTCGGGCCTCACGCCTGCCGCAGCGGGGGTCACGCGGGCATCACCGCCGCTGGCCTCGAGGACGTAGGTGCCGCCGGCCATGCCCAGGGCGTCGGCGACCTCCAGCGTGAGGACGCCATCCTTGGCATAGCGCCGCGCCCCGAGGGCGGCGCCGCTGTCCAGGATCCGGAGCCAGAGCATGTCGCGGTGGTCCGAGGATTCGATGCACCTCGGGTCCTCCAGCGCCCACGTGAGCGGATCGTCCACGGGAGCGTCGGCCCAGCTGACCCGCTCCGTCAGGTCGATGCTTCCGAGGAACTGCCAGAGCTCGAGGTAGGCGGAATCGGTGGCCGCCACAAGGTCCACCACCTCAATCGTGTAGGGCTTGCTGTCCCACCCGGCGAACTTGTAGGAGACGTAGCCGTCCACCTCGCCGGCCGCATCGTAGTGCAGGGCGCAGCGGATGGACTCATCCTCGCTGCCGTCGCGCCCGCACAACCCGGACACGGTCTGGCGGTAGGCCTCCTGCCGCAGGATGGACCCGGGCGTCAGCCGGTGGACCCGCCCGAACACCTGCGGGGCAAGGTCCAGGAGGACCTTCCGGTCGGCTATCTCTACGGTCCCGGTTGCCGTGTGGCGGAGCCGGAATCTCGGTCCGGTGTCCACTTTGATGCTGCGCTCGAACGTCGCGACGCCGTAGCCGAACCGGCCGTAGATCGACCCTTCCGAAGCGGTGAGCGCTGCTACGGCAAGGCCGCCGGCCTGGGCGGCTGCAAGGTCCTCCGTCATCATCCGGCGCAGCAGGCCCCGCCGCCGGTGCGTGCCGCGCACCGTGACGGACGTGACGAGCTGCGCTGCAAGCTGCCGGCCGTAGCCAATGTTGAGGTCCTTGCGCAGCGTCGCGAACGTAGCCACCGGGATGTCCGCTCCCAGGGAATGGCGCGCGACGTCGCCAGCCTGATAGACACCGGTCAGCTCGCGGTTATCCGTCCGGTACATGTCCATGAGCTTGGCAATGAACCCGTTATTGCGGTTGCTGTCGTGGAAGCCGAACCCCACGGCCCGCATCCAGGCGGCGCCGGAGTCATAATCAGGGTCGTCTTTCGCCGCGGCCCGGAACCTCCTGAGCACGTACTGGTCTGGCCCCTGCGTGTCTGGCACGTACTTCTCCCCCGTCTTTGTGCGCTGCTGGTTCCGGTGCCGCGTTCTTGAGCGGCCAGGATCCGCTAGTGGCCGGCGTCGTACCAGCTGCTTCCGACGCCGATCTGGACGTCCAAAGGCACGGTCAGTTGCGCCGCGGCCCCCATCTGCTCCGTGACAAGCTTCTCGACGGCCTCGCGTTCGCCCGTGGCAACCTCGAGGACGAGTTCGTCGTGCACCTGCAGCAGCATGCGCGATTTCAGTCCCTGCGCGGCGAGTTCGGAGTGCACGCCCAGCATGGCGCGCTTGATGATGTCCGCCGCGGACCCCTGAATCGGCGAGTTCAGGGCGATGCGCTCGGCGTTCTCCCGGAGCTGCCGGTTGGTGCTGGTGAGGTCCGGCAGGTAGCGCCGCCGGCCCTCAATGGTGGACGTGTACCCGTCAATCCGGGCCTGGTCCACCACGCCCCGGAGGTAATCCCGCACGGCGCCGAAGCGGTCGAAGTAGTTCTTCATCAGCGTCCTGGCCTCATCGACCGAGATTTCCAGCTGTTTGGACAGCCCGAAAGAGGTCAGCCCGTAGGCCAGGCCGTAGGACATGGCCTTGACCTTGGAACGCATCGCGCTGGTGACTTCGGCCGGCGGCACGTGGAAGATGGACGAGCCCACGAACCGGTGGAGGTCCTCGCCCTGCCGGTAGGCCTCGATCAGCCCGGCATCCCCGGAGAGGTGAGCCATGATGCGCATTTCGATCTGCGAGTAGTCCGCGGACAGCAGGCATTCGTACCCGTCGCTGACCACGAAGATGCCGCGGACCCGCCGGCCTTCCTCGCTGCGGATCGGGATGTTCTGCAGGTTGGGGTTGTTGGAGGAGATGCGCCCCGTTGCCGCGACGTTCTGCGCATAGGTGGTGTGGATGCGCCCGTCCTCCGCCACTGACTTCTTGAGCGTCTCCACCATCTGCCGCAGCTTGGCCGATTCCCGGTGCGCCATGAGCTGGACCAGGAATTCGTGTCCGGTCTTCTCCAGCAGGTTCTTCAGCGACGCCGCGTCCGTGGTGTAGCCGGACTTGATCTTTTTGGTCTTAGGCAGCTGCAGTTCATCGAACAGGACGGTCTGCAGCTGCTTCGGCGAACCGAGGTTCACCTCGTGGCCGATGGCGGCGAACGCGCGCTCCTGGGCGTCGTCGATGACCCTGGCGAGGTCCGCCAACTGCTCGTCCATCAGCTCCATGGACACGGCGATGCCCGTCTGCTCCATGTCGGCCAGTACCCGGCTCACCGGCAGCTCCAGTGTTGCCAGCAGCTCCTCCGCCTTGCGTTCCTGCAGTTCCGACTCGAAGAACCGGCTCAGTTTATGGACGACGGCGGCGACCTGGACCAGCGCGCCCGATGCCGCGGCAGCGTCGTCGTCGAACGCCAGCTCCAGCTGGCCGGCCTTCGCGGCCTCCGGTGACACATGGATATTCAGGTGGTGCTGGGCCAGCTCCGCGAGTTCGTACGTGCGGCGGTCGGGCTCGATAAGGTAGCCGGAAATGGAGGTGTCATCCACCACGCCCTCCAGGCCAAGACCGCGGTTGGTCAGCGCCTTAAGCCCTGCCTTGTAGCCGTGCATCACCTTCGGCGAACCCTTATCCCGGAGCCACAGCACCAGCACGTTCTCCGCGTCGGCATCCAGTGCCGTGAGGTCGATGTAAGCAGCGGCGTCATCCCGCACGATTGCGACGGCGTCGGCGTCCTCGCCGATCCGGCCGGGCAGCACATCCACGGCAAGGGCGCACCGCTGCCCTGCCCCTGCCTCGAGGAAGCGCCGGAGCGTGTCCGCATCCTGCAGCGTAGCGAAGTCCCGGCTTTCCAGGGTCTCGCGTTCTGCTTCCGGGACCTCGCTGGCGTACAGCTCAAAGAGACGGGCGCGGATGGTTTTGAATTCAAGGTCGTCAAACAGCGCCTCCAGAGCCTCGCGGTCCGGCTGCGGGTCTGCCAGTTCGTCCAGAGTCACCGGCAGGTCAAGGTCGGTGTGGAGCCTGTTTAGCTTGCGGTTGCGCTTGACCGCGTCCACGTTGGCGCGCAGCGCGTCGCCCACCTTTCCGCCGATGGCGTCAAGGTGCTCCAGCACGCCTTCCAGGCCGCCGTAGAGGTTGATCCACTTGGCGGCCGTCTTGGGTCCGACGCCGGGGACGCCGGGGAGGTTGTCCGCGGTCTCGCCCACCAGCGCTGCAAGGTCCGAGTACTGACCGGGCGAGACGAAGTACTTTTCCTGGACGGCGGCGGCATCCATGCGGGGGATGTCGCTGACACCCTTCCTGGGGTACAGCACGAAGACGTTGTCGGTGATGAGCTGGAAGGCGTCGCGGTCGCCCGAGACGAGCAGGACCTCGTAGCCGGCCTTTTCACCCATGGCGGCCAGCGTGGCCAGGATGTCGTCCGCCTCATAACCGGGCATCTTGATCGTCTTGATGCCCCAGGCGCCCATCACCTTGTCGATGAGGTCGATCTGCCCGCTCATCTCCCGGGGGGTTTCGTTGCGGCCGCCCTTGTACTCGCTGTATTCGGCTTTGCGGTGAGTGGTGTCATCCGAAACGTCGAAGGCCACGGCGATGTGGGTGGGTTTCTGTTCCTTGATGAGGTTGATCAGCATGGATGTGAAGCCATGGATCGCATTGGTGTGCTGGCCCCTGGCAGTTGAGAACTTGTCGGCCGGGAGGGCGAAGAATGCCCGGAAGGCCATGGAGTGCCCGTCCAGCACCAGCAGCCGGGGCTGGTCCGTCAGGGGAATCACCGGAGCCTCGGTGGCCGACACCGACGGGCCGGCAGGCGTGGACACTGCGATGTCCTGAAGAGTTTCGGTTGAAGACGGGAAAGGGGCCGGTTTGGTTGTTTCACTCACAGGTGCCAGCCTAGTTGCCATGATGGACAATTTCACGCCCGGCCAGCCTGCCGGGGAAGCCGGGTCCGCCGTCGAGCCGCACTCCGACGGCGAGGCCGGCACCGCCGTCGAAATGCGGTTCAGGGACGAACTGTTTGCCGCGGGGGTGCCGGAGCACCTGCACGACTGGCTTGCCGGGTACGGCGTCGGTGCCCTGGTGGTGAAGATGGGAATCCGGTTCCTGGAGATGAGCCCGGAGCGGACGGTGGCGACCATGCCCGTCGAAGGGAACACGCAGGTGGCGGGCATCCTCCACGGCGGCGCCCACGTGGTGCTGGCCGAGACCCTCGGATCCTTCGCTGCGGGGATGCACGCCGGGCCGGGCCGTCAGGCGCTGGGCATCGAAGTGGGCGCGACGCACCACCGCGCCGTCGCATCAGGCACCGTGACGGGAACGTGCACAGCCATCCATCTTGGGCGGACGCTGACCACCCACGAGATCGTGATGACCGATGAGCAGGGCCGCAGGCTCTCGACTGCCCGGATCACGAACCTGATCCGGGACATCGGCGCATAGCCGTTTCTTACTGGGTGCTGCCCGTTCCCGCGAACCGGTACCGCAGCTCCACGATCCCCCGGCCTTGGGTGCGGGAGTCCGCCAACTCAAGCGGCGGCGTCGGGCCCTTCAGCGGCAGCAGCCGCTTCCCCTGCCCCAGCACGATGGGGATGATCGAGACTATGAGTTCGTCCAGCAGGCCGGCGTCGGCGAACTGGGCGGCAATTTCACCGCCTCCGACCACCCAGACGTTTTTCCCTGCGGCGTCCCTGGCGAAGTCGTCCGCGAACTCGCTGACCTCACCGCGGACGAACGTTACGTCGGCTCCAGGCGGGGCGGTGAATTCGTGGTGCGTGAAGACCCAGCAGGGGGTACCGGAATACGGCCAGTTTCCCGGCTCGTGGTCCATGAGCCACTGGTAGGTGCTCCCGCCCATGACGATGCAGCCCACGCCGGCCATGAAGGTGTCGTAGCTTTCTTTTCCGCCCTCGAAGCCGTCGAACTGCAGCAGCCAGGCAAGGTCGTCGTCGGCTGTCGCGATGAACCCGTCGAGGGAGGACGCCACGTAGTACTGGACAGTTGACATGGGCCCCAGCCTAGCGACTCCCGCCGGTTGTTCCCAGAGGTCGTGCGGTAACCGCTAGCCGCTGAAGTAGGGAATGATCAGGTACAGCCCGAACAGCACGGCGACTCCGCAGAGGCCGAAGCAGACGTAGGACAGGTAGCGGACCCATCCCGGGGCTGTGGCCTGGCGGTCCCCGGCAATGGCGGTCAGCCGGACGCCGAGCGAGTAGAGCACCACCACGGTCACAGCGGCGGTAAGCGTGGCACCGGCCACGATCAGGAGTTCCATCCACTTCATCGCTGCGTATCCTCCGGCTTGTTCTCCTTGGCACGCGCGGCCCGTGACCGGGCGAGGCCCTTCTTCTTGGCGAAGCGGACTGCCTGCCCGGCTTCTTCGACCTCGACGGCGTTGTGGTGGCCCACCGCGGATTTGCGGGACACGAGGAACATGTAGAGCACCGCTCCCGTACCGGCGACCGCGGCGATGACCACGCCGACGACGCCGGTCTTGACCAGGAGCGCCGTGAGCGCTCCGACGATGCCTGCCGCCGGGAGGGTGAAGAGCCAGCCGACGATAATGCGGCCCACCATGGCCCAGCGGACGCTCGTGCCCCTGCGGCCCATTCCCGAACCGATGACAGAGCCGGAAGCCACCTGCGTGGTGGAGAGGGCGAAGCCCAGGTGGGAGGAGGCGAGAATGGCGGACGCGGTGCTGGTTTCCGCGGCGAAGCCCTGCGCGGGCTTGACCTCGGTAAGCCCCGCGCCCATGGTCCTGATGATGCGCCACCCGCCGGCGTAGGTTCCGATGGCGATGGCGAACGCGCAGGCTGCGATGACCCAGAACTCCGGGCCCGATCCCGGCTCCTGCGTTCCGGCAGCGATGAGTACCAGGGTGATGATGCCCATGGTCTTCTGGGCGTCGTTGGTGCCGTGGGCCAGTGCCACCAGGCTGGAGGTGAAGATCTGGCCGGTCCGGAAGCCGCCGCGTTTCTGCGTCAGCTTGCTGCCCGTCTCCGGATCGTGCCGGGAGGTGAGGGCGTACGCGATGCGGGTGCAGACGTAGGCGACGATGCCGGCAATGAGGGGGGCGAAGATGGCCGGCAGGATGACTTTCTGCATCAGGGACTCCAGGTTGATGGAGTGGAACCCGATGCCGGCGATGGCGGCACCGATCAGGCCGCCGAACAGGGCGTGTGAGGAACTCGAGGGCAGCCCCTTCAGCCACGTGATCATGTTCCAGAGGATGGCGCCCATAAGTCCGGCGAAAATAATTTCCGGGGTGATCTGGATACCGTCATTTCCCTCGCGGATGATGCCGCCGGAGACCGTCTTGGCCACTTCCGTGGACAGGAACGCGCCCACCAGGTTCAGGACCGCTGCGAGTGCAACTGCCTTCTTCGGTTTGATGGCACCGGTCGCGATGGGCGTGGCCATCGCATTCGCGGTGTCATGAAATCCATTGGTGAAGTCAAAAAATAAGGCCAGTGCTATGACCAGCGCCACCATTAAGGTGATATCCACCTGTTGCCCAATCTGCAGAGTCGACGATCAGCAGTTCCACATGTCCCCGACTGCCCTGCACAGCATAGTTCACCGCTTATTTACTGATTATTCAGGCGGCTGGGCTTGCAGTGGCTGCAGAACGGGTTTGAAACCCTATAGATCGTACGCGCCACGTCCAGCAGATCAAACCTGCTGCTCCGCGAAGCCCCGGATCGCTTCTATATCCAAAGGGGTCAGGCCCCGTCTCGGATCCGGCGAGACGAGCAGCGCCCGACCTCCAAGGATCCTGGCCCAGGCCTGGGCCTGGCGCTCGAATGCCAGCTGGTCGTCAGCCCAGATGATGCGGTCCGTGCCGGAGGCCTCAAGGTCTGCCTGCAGGGCTTCGAGTTTCCACCAGTCCGATCCGCTGCCGGCACCGCCGGCCGTCAGCACCGGCCACTCTGCCCCGTTAATGCCGGTGGCCGGGCACAGGACCCCGGGCGCCAGCTCCTCCCAGCTGGTCAGCCAGACGCATCGCATGCCAGGAATCCCTACAAGCCCATTCAGGGCCTCCACGAGCTCCGGTGCATAGGCCACCTCGAGAATCCCGGCGAACGCATAGTTCCAGACCGAGCCCCACGGGGTGTTGTCGGCCGCTCCGAAGGGGCAGACCACGCCGTCCACATCGAGGTAGAGGGAAACTCTTGGTGCTGCGCTATTCGTTCCCTCGTCACTGTTCATGCTTGGTCCCTTCCCGCGGCTAACGTTACGGACCTGCCGCGCGGCCGGGCAATGGCGGGCAAAGGCCAGGCAAGGGGGCCGCATGGGGCGGGCTTGCGCCCGGACCGGCAGGGGCAGGTCGGCCAGGACGGGGTGCGGCCCTGCGGATAGACTGTGCCCGTCAGTGCTGGAGCGTATCCGACGAGAGGCAAGGGCATGGGCGACAACCCGGCAGCCGCCGCTGCTGCGGCCGAAGACTTCGGGCTGCTGAACAGGTACTGGAACGCGGCGAACTATCTGACTGTGGCGCAGATCTACTTGCAGGAAAACCCACTGCTCCGGGAACCCCTGAAGCCGGAACACATCAAGCCGCGCCTGCTCGGCCACTGGGGAACGGGCCCGGGGCTCTCCCTGGTCTACGTGCATCTGAACCGTCTGATCAAACGGACCGGCGCGCAGGTCCTGTTCCTGGCCGGTCCGGGCCATGGCGGCCCGGCTGTCGTCGCCAACGTCTACCTGGAAGGCACGTATTCGGAGCTTTATCCAAAGGTCAGCCGGGACGAGGAGGGCCTGCGGCGCCTGGCCCGCCAGTTTTCCACCCCCGGTGGGGTGGGAAGCCACGTGGGTCCGGCCACCCCGGGCTCGATCCACGAAGGCGGCGAACTCGGATATTCGCTGATGCATGCAACCGGCGCCGTCTTGGACAACCCGGACCTGATTGCCGCCTGCGTGGTGGGCGACGGCGAAGCCGAAACAGGCCCGCTGGCGGCCTCCTGGGACGCACCCTTCTTCCTCAACCCCGGCAGGGACGGAGCCGTCCTGCCGGTGCTCCATTTGAACGGGCACAAAATCTCAGGCCCGACAGTCCTGGGCAGGCGGTCCGACGACGACGTGGAGGCGCTGCTTCATGCCCACGGCTGGGCTCCCGTCACGGTCTCCGGTGACGACCCGGAGCGGGTCCACCGGGACCTGGCCTCGGCAATGGACGGCGCCTACGAGGAGATCCGCAGCATCCAGAGGGCTGCCCGCAGCAACGGCGTCACAGCTGCCGCCCGCTGGCCGGTGGTCGTCCTGCGGACTCCCAAGGGATGGACTGGCCCGGCAACCGTGGACGGCAGCCCTGTGGAGGGAACGTTCCGCGCCCACCAGGTCCCGCTGTCAGGAGTGAAGGACAACCCGGAACACCTGGCACTCCTCGAACAGTGGATGCGTTCCTATGAGCCAGAGGCGCTGTTCGACGCCGGGGGCCGGCTGGTGCCCGACCTGGCCGCCTTGGCCCCCGAGGGGCCGCTGCGCATGGGATCGCTGCCGGCGGCCAACGGCCGGCCCTCCGCTCCGCTCGTCATCCCCGAACTGGAACGGTACGCGGTGGATCCCGGCGAGCGCGGCTCAACAAGCAGCGAGACCACCAAGCCGCTCGGCGAGCTGTTCCGGGACCTGTACCGGGAGACGGAGGACAATCCGAGGTTCCGGCTCTTCTGCCCGGACGAAACCAACAGCAACCGCCTCGGCGCAGTCTTCGAAGCGAGCGACCGCTGCCTGCTGCTGCCCCCCGCAACCGGTAACACCGCCGGCTCAAGCGACCATGTTTCACCAGACGGGCGCGTCATGGAAGTCCTCTCCGAGCACTTGTGCCAGGGGTGGCTTGAGGGGTATCTGCTTACCGGGCGGCACGGCTTCTTCGCCAGCTATGAGGCCTTCGCCATGGTCAGCGCGTCCATGACGGTGCAGCATGCCAAGTGGCTGCAGCACGCGCGGGAACTGGAGTGGCGCTCTCCCGTTCCGAGCCTCAACATCCTCCTGACCTCTACGTGCTGGCGCAATGACCACAACGGCTTCAGCCATCAGGGACCCGGCCTGATCGATACCGTGCTGTCCCTGTCGGGCGAAGTGACCCGCATCTACCTTCCGCCGGACACCAACACGCTGCTGGCGGCCGCGGAACACGCGCTGCTCAGCACGGACTACGTCAACCTCGTTGTGGTGGACAAGCAGGCGCATCCGCAATACCTGACGCTGGAGGAGGCACGTGCCCACGCCGAGGCCGGCGCGTCACGCTGGGACTGGGCGGGCAATGAGACGGACTCCGAAGCGCCGGACATCGTCCTGGCCTCCGCAGGAGACATCCCTACGGAAGAGATGCTGGCGGCAGCCTGGCTGCTGCAGCGCCATGTCCCTGGTGCCCGGGTCCGGATGGTGAACGTCATGGACGCCATGGTTCTGCCGCCGCGGGACGTGCACCCGCACGGGCTCGACGACGGGACGTTCACCTCGCTGTTCACAGACACCTGTGAGGTGGTTGTCGCATGGCACGGTTACGCCCGCTCTTTCCACCAGTTGCTGCACGGGCGCCCGAACCCGGGACGCTTCCACGTGCGCGGGTACAGCCAGCAGGGAACAACCACCACACCTTTCGACATGGTGGTGCTCAACCGGATGAGCCGCTACCACCTCGCGCTTGAAGCACTGCGCCGCATGCCCCGCCGGATGCCGGGCATGGAGGTGCTCGCGGCGCACTGCAACCGGCAGTTGGCTGCGCACGCGGACTACATCCGTGAGCATTTCGAGGACCTCCCCGAAATCCGCGGATGGGTGTGGTCGCCGCCCGGATCCTGAGGTCCCCTCGACGCCTACTTCATGGCTAGGACGGGTTACGGCTAGGACGCCGGACCTGCGTTGACATTGACCAGCCACGCGACGCCAAACTTATCCGTGCACATCCCGAAGATGTCGCCCCACGGCGCCGGCTCCATCGGAACGGTGACGGTTCCGCCGTCGCCGGACAGCTTGTCGTAGTACCCGCGCAATTCAGCTTCGTCGTCCCCGCTGAGCGATATGGAAATGCTGCTCCCCGCCGAGTAATCCATGGAGTCCGGGGTGTCAGCACCCATGAGCACGAAGCCCTTCTCCGAGGTCAGCATCCCGTGCATGATCTTGTCGGCTTCCGCCGGGTCTTCGCTGGCGTGGAAATCACCGAACGTGCTGAGCTGCAGATCCCCGCCGAAAACAGACTGGTAGAACGTCATGGCCTCACGGGCGGTGTCACGGAAGCCAAGGTATGGATTAAGGATTGTGGGCACGGGATTCTCCTTTAAGGCTGGACGTGGTTTCAAGGCTGGACGCGGTGGATGCCATGCACAGTGGCAGAGCACTACACATGTTGCCCCATCCCGGCGCCGCTTTGATAGGGGTTCGCGGGGCTCTTTAAAGTTCTCCTTAAAGTTCTGTACATTCCCGGTGCCCGTGGCTATGGTGCTGCCGCGGCGTTCGCCGTAGGCTCTGAGCATTCGCGGCAAGGAACCTGCCGGATCCGCCGGCAGGCAGGTGAACGGAACGGGGATCCATCATGCACCGACGCACCACACCAGCCGCGCTCACCCTAACGGCAGTCTTCGCAGTCACTGGCTGCGGCGGCGCCGCTCCCGGCGACTCAAACACTCAACCCGGGACCAATGCCTCGTCAGCGCCAGCGACCACGGCAGCTGCCGCCAAGGCCTACTCCAACGAGGACCTCACGTCGATTGTGAGTGGTCTGAAGGACGCTCAGGGGCAGTCCCTGACTGTTGTGCCTGCCGCCCAGATCGACCAGGGACTGATAGCAGCCAGGGAACTGCTCAAAACTGCGGTCATCACCCCGAAAGCGTGTGCGGTGCTGGCCGACAACAACAGCCAGGTTCCGGAGGGCAGCACCTACGCGGCAGGGGCCAGCCTTGCGGCGAAAGCCAAAACGGCAACCATTGTGACTGTCTTCGCCGTCAAGGACCCCGCCGTCATGTCTGAGCAGTTCGACAAGAGCGACGGTGCTGTGGACAACTGCCCGACGTTCACCGTGGAGTTGGAGGGCCAGAAGATCACGAGCGAAATGAAGCCCATCGAGACAGACGTTCGGGCCGACCGGTCCCTGGGCGCCCTGACCGTTCAGACGCTCCCCACCGGACAGAAGCAGGCGATGGTCACCGTGACCGGCGTCAAGGGCACCTTGGCGGCCACCGCCATTAAGAGGGGCGCGGTGAATGCTGTAACAGCTGCTTCCGCGCCCGAACTTGTCCAGCTGGTCAACGAGGCGCTCGCGGCCGGCTGACTCACAGCTGCCCACTCAGCGGCCCGACGGTCAGGCGCGGTTCACACCGTCCCACCCCCGCCGCCGGAGCCGCCGGGCAGCCACCATGGACCAGCCGCCCACAAGCACCCCGATGACGACGAGGACGACGCCGACGGCGAACCAGCCGCCCTGCCCGAAAATCATCATTGCCACGCCGATCAAACCGAGACCCT
>JAPSIT010000116.1 GCA_031178585.1 Arthrobacter sp. | reverse complement strand
TCCCAAAAACTGCGCGGCCGGCTGCTGGCCGCACTGGACACGATGGACAGTCTGGACCGTATGGACGGGTGAGATCATGAACGGCAATTGCGCTGCATCAAGGGCAACGCGGGCACTGCTGGCCGTGCCGGTGGCACTGGCTCTGCTGCTGGGCGGGTGCACACCGCCGGAAGACGAACCACCTCCGGCGACGTCCCCGCCGCAAACGACGGCGCCCGCCTCGCCTTCTGAGCCGGCGCCGTCCCCGTCGGAACCCGGCAGTATTCCACCGAGCAGCCCAGAGGAAGGAACCGCCATGGTCGATGCCAGCCTGAGAATCGAGCTGACCTCTGCCGGGTCCGATGCCGTGCAGGAACGGATCCTGGAATGCGCAGACTCGCAACCGCTTGAGAGCTCAACAGTGCGGGAGCCGGAAGCCGCGTGCGAAGCCCTGGCGAATGCGGGCGAGCAGGTGTTCTTCGGGCTGCCGGATCCGAACAGGCTCTGCACCCAGGAGTACGGCGGCCCGCAGCAGGCGCATGTCACGGGGACGCTCAACGGGCAGCCCGTGGACAAGCACTTCTCCCTCACCGACGGCTGCAAGATCTCCGAGTGGAATGCCATGAAGGCACTGCTCGGGGGCATCGGCGGAGCGGTCTAGGTGAAGCCCGTTCGCGAAGCCCTCGGCTAGCGGCGGGGGTTGCGGACGGCCTCGCTGACCCTGCGGGCAAGATCCTCGTGGGCCGCACGCTCGGCCTGCTTGCCCGCGCGGTACTTTTGGACCACCAAGCGGGCCAAACCGCCGGCAATGGCCGCCGCCATGATGGGCAGGAGCAGGGACTTGGGTTTCTCGGCCATGGCGCAATCGTACGGGGACGTGCGCATTTTTGGCACCGGTTTGGCACCGCGGTCACGTAGAATTTGCGGTTTGCCAGAGCCGGTAGAATGGGGGATGCAAGCTCGCGGAGCGCTGGATCAGCGTGAGACGGCACGGTTTCCGCGCGCCTCGCTTCGTTGAAGAGCCCAGATTCCAAGCACAGGAGTTACCGGATGCCCCGGATCGTTGTTGATGTCATGCCCAAGCCCGAAATTCTTGATCCGCAGGGCAAAGCCATTGCCGGCGCGCTGAAGCGACTGGGCCAGACCGGCTTCAGCGAGGTCCGCCAGGGCAAGCGCTTTGAGCTCACCGTCGACGGCGAAGTGACTGCGGAGATCCTCGAGCAGGCCCGCCACGCGGCCACCACCTTGCTGTCCAACCCGGTGATTGAAGACGTCACCCGCGTTGAGGTCATCGTCGAGGCCTCCATCGGAGCCGGCGAATAATGACTGAAACTCCCCTGATCGGCGACTTCTCGCCCGTGCCCGACAGCGGCCTGTCCGGTGCCCGCATCGGCGTCATCACCTTCCCCGGCACCCTGGATGACCGGGATGCTTCCCGCGCGGTCCGCATCGCCGGCGGCACGGCCGTCAGCCTGTGGCACGGCGACCATGACCTGAAGGGCGTTGACGCCGTCGTAATTCCCGGTGGTTTCTCCTACGGCGACTACCTGCGCGCCGGTGCCATTTCCCGCTTCGCGCCGCTGATGGAGCAGGTTGTCGATGCATCCAAGGGCGGGCTGCCCGTGCTGGGCATCTGCAATGGTTTCCAGATCCTGACCGAAGCGCACCTGCTGCCCGGCTCCATGATCAAGAACAACCATCTGCACTTCCTCTGCCGCGAC
Source organism: Arthrobacter sp. (assembly GCA_031178585.1). The sequence goes on along the minus strand of JAPSIT010000116.1, from coordinate 1,704 downwards.
CAGAGGCTGCGCGTGGAAAACAGCAACACCGCGTGGACTTCCGAGTACGCACCGGGCTCCGAGATTGTGGTGCCGCTGAAGAACCAGGACGGCCAGTACGTCGCGGACGAAAAGACGCTGGACGAGCTCGAGGGCGAAGGCCGCGTGGTCTTCCGCTACGTGGGCATGAACCCGAACGGATCGCGCCGGGACATCGCCGGCATCTCCAACGCGGCCGGGAACGTTGTGGGCCTCATGCCGCACCCCGAGCACGCCGTGGAAGCCGGCTTCGGCCCGGACTCCTCCGCGCTCGGCGAGGTTGAGCTCGGCGGCGGCACGGACGGACTGGGAATTTTCACCTCTGTACTGAAGAAGATTGTGGCAGGTGCCAAGTAATGAGTGAACGAGTGGAAGCCCGCTTGGAGACCGCCGAAGAGGCGAAGAACGAGCACGCGGAATTCGGGTACGTCGCGGACGCCGTCGAGCATATTGAGGGACGCAAGTTCAACATCGACACCGTCAAGCACGCGGAGCAGACCCCTGAGACCGCGCTCCCCTGGGCCGAACTGGGCCTGAAGGAAGACGAGTACAACCGGGTTGTCGAGATCCTGGGCCGCCGCCCCACCGCGGCCGAGCTGGCCATGTACTCGGTGATGTGGAGCGAGCACTGCTCCTACAAGTCCTCCAAGGTCCACCTGCGCCAGTTCGGCGAGAAGGTGACCGAGGACATGAAGAAGCACCTGATGGTGGGCATCGGCGAGAACGCCGGCGTCGTGGACATCGGGGACGGCTGGGCCGTGACCTACAAGATCGAGTCCCACAACCACCCGTCCTTCGTGGAGCCGTACCAGGGCGCCGCGACCGGCGTGGGCGGCATTGTCCGCGACATCATTTCCATGGGCGCCCGCCCGGTGGGCGTGATGGATCCGCTGCGTTTCGGCGCGATCGACCACCCTGACACCGCGCGCTTGGTCCACGGGATTGTGGCCGGCATCGGCGGCTACGGCAACTCGCTGGGCCTGCCGAACATCGGCGGCGAAGTGGTCTTCGATTCCGTCTACCAGGGCAACCCGCTGGTCAACGCGCTGGCTGTGGGCGTGATGCGCCACGAGGACATCCGCCTGGCCAACGCGTCCGGCGTCGGCAACAAGGTGGTGCTCTTCGGCGCGCGCACCGGCGGCGACGGCATTGGCGGCGCCTCGGTGCTGGCCTCCGAGTCCTTCGAGGACGACGGCAAGCCGGCCAAGCGCCCCGCCGTGCAGGTAGGCGACCCGTTCGCGGAGAAGGTGCTCATCGAGTGCTGCCTCGAGCTGTTCAAGTCCTCCGTGGTGGAGGGCATCCAGGACCTCGGCGCGGCAGGCATCTCCTGCGCCACCTCGGAACTGGCTTCCAACGGCGAGGGCGGCATGCATGTTGAGCTGACCTCGGTGCTGCTGCGGGATCCGTCCCTGACTCCGGGCGAGATCCTCATGTCCGAGTCGCAGGAACGTATGATGGCCGTGGTGACGCCGGAGAACGTCGCGGCGTTCGAGGCGATCATGGACAAGTGGAACGTCGAGTACTCCTGGCTGGGCGAGGTCACCGACACGGGCCGCCTGATCATCGAGTGGGACGGCGAAAAGATTGTCGACGTCGACCCCCGCACCGTGGCGCACGAAGGCCCGGTCTACGACCGCCCGTACCACCGCCCCGAGTGGCTGGACGGCGTGCAGGCCGACACGTTCA
>JAPSIT010000044.1 GCA_031178585.1 Arthrobacter sp. | reverse complement strand
AACCGGGTACGGACGGCTTCGGTGAGCGGCGGATGGCACGGCGCCCGCCGTACGGCAAAGCGTCGTGCCTTTGCCGCATTGGCCGCCGCGGCTGGCGTGGTGGCCCTCAAGAACCGGATGCGGTGACGCGTGGGTCGCGGACGACGGCGGGAAGCCCCGGCCGGTGAGTTCGCTGACTACCCGCAGCGGCTGAACCGCCAGGCAAGGACGATGATTTGGGCGAACGTCACCTGGTGCTTGACCCTCCCTTGGACGTGGTCCAACTCTTCGGGGGCACAGTCATTGCCGTCGCACCTTCAGTGGGGCGGCAGGTGGCTGTTTCGCCCTCGCGCGGCTCCTGCAAGTGTGCTTGTCTGTAGCAAGCAGCGCGGATTGGCAAGAAGTCCGCCGCCGTTGTTCAACGAGGTGACACGACATGAGGTTGACGACCACGACCAATGTCTCGGTGGACGGTGTGATGCAGGGGTTGGGCGGACCAGACGAGGATCGCTCCGGCGGCTTCGACCGCGGCGGATGGGCCATACCACTTCTCGACGCCGAAGCCGGGGACTATCTCAACAGGGTTTACGGAGGCGCGGCCGCGTTCCTTTTTGGCCGGCAGACGTACGAGATCTTCGCCGGCTACTGGGGAGCGATGGCCGATCCGAGCACGAATCCGATAGCCGCGGCGCTGAACAGCCGGCCCAAGTACGTGGTATCTACCAGCCTCGTCGATCCGCAGTGGGCAGGCACGACTGTCCTGCACGGCGACGTCGCCGCGGCCCTCGGTGATCTGAAGGCCCATTACGACGGCGATCTGCTGGTGCCGGGGAGTGGTGTCCTCGTCCGCTGGCTACTCGCCAACGGCCTGGTCGATCAGCTCGACCTGGTCACGTATCCCGTCATCGTCGGCCAGGGGACGCGGCTGTTCCCCGAGTCCGGGCCGGACATCGCGCTCGATCTGCTGAGCTCGCGGAGCACGTCCGGGGGCATCACGATGCAGACGTATCGGCCGCGCGGGCGTCCGGAGTACGCAACGGCCACTGTCGACCCTGGACACGGCTTCTAGCAGCGGCAACGCCTCATCTGGCGGCGCCGCTCGTAAAAGCTATTCGTTCAAAAGCTGCTGGCCCAATTATTGTCAGCTCTACGCATCCTCAGGGCGGGGGAGCGCCGTCACCGTCGCAGGCTGCTCTGCAGCCGAGCGCGCATACGACGCCGAGACCCGTCTGTAGACGGGGGTCAGGAAGGCCAGCAGCGCGGCGGCGATCATGACGATCCCGGCGATCAGGAATACCAGAGCGATGCCGCGGGAAGTACCCTCGCCCAGCAGCGGGGCCAGCCGGGCGGCGCCTTCAGCCGAGCGCGCATACGGGATGATCCAGAATTGGGCGAGGGGGGCGATGAGGAACGCGGTGATCGGCGCCGCCGCAGACTCGAACGCCATGGCGAATCCGAAGACCCTGCCTTGGCGGGGCAGAGGCACAACCTGCTGGATGACAGTCTGCTCGGCGGCCTCCACGAAAGGTATCAGGACCAGGTACAGCCAGATGCCGGCGACATAAAGCCAGGCCCACTCCCGCACCGTGAACACCGCGCCGAGGAACCCCATGACGATCACCGCTATGAGCATGGTGCGGAGAGGGTTGGTCCCGAGCCCGAATTTGCCGATCAGAGCGCCGCCCACGATGAACCCGGTGGAGCCGAGTGCGAAGACGGCCCCCCACATCTCCACAGAGAACATTTCCAGGCCGTACGGATCCATCAGCGCCATATAGACGCCGCCGATGAAGTTGTTGAACGTGGAAAACAGGATGAGCGCGAACAATCCGGCTATGGCCAGCACGGCAGCCAGTGAGCCGCGCAGATCGAATCCACCGTGCGCGTCTGTGGCGGCTGGGCGCACTTCCTCGGGCATGCGCAAGGTGATCAGGTGCGCGAAGGCGAGCGCCGTGAGCGTCAGCGCGAGGACGATGGTCCACCCCATGCCCAGCAACCCGACCGACAGCCCGGAGAGCAGCGAGGTGACGATGAACATCAGTCCCTGCACCATACCCACCATTCCGTTGGCGTTGGCGCGGCGGTCCGGCTCGATGAGGATGGTGACGGTGGTGGAGAGGGCGATGTTGCGCATGTTTTCCACCACCGCACCGATCAGGATGATCAGGGTGAAGATCCAGAACCACGGCTGGCCCAGGTCCAGCAGCCGGGCGGTCGGTGTCAGCAGGAACATGACCCCGGACAGCACGAACATCACCAGGGTGAACGCTGCCGCGAAGCGCATTACGGTCAGCTTGCGGTAGCGGTCCACGAAGGTGCCGAAGCTGATGCTCGAAAGGGCGATGAGCAGCATGTACGCGCCGCCGACCACCCCGGTGGCGATCACATTGCGTGTCTCCAGGTACACCCAGAAAGTCAGGGCGAACCACAGGTAGCTCGTCGTGATGTTGGCGAGGGCGGTGTTCACCAGGATCCCGGCGAAGGTGCGGGACCGCTGCGCCGGACTGCGCAAGGACGTGTCAATGGACTCGGGACTGGCCAAGTGCTCGGCCTCGCCGTCCCCGACCGTCCCGGAGGTGACAGACCCGTCCTCGGGGAAGTCCGCACCGCCGCCGGAGGCCGCAGTGGCCCTGGGCAGGGCCGGTTCCTGCTCGGTCATGCGTCCCAGTGTACTGACAACAAGCAGGCCTGAACACGGTCACCTCCCGGTTGCGGTCCAGCCTGACAAGATGATCCGGGCGGCGGTCTGAGGAGCATCCTCCTGCACCCCGGTTCAGCGTTGCAATGTGGGTGCGACCCGATAGGAGCTGCTGATTGCGATGCGGTTGAAGGTGTTGATGGACAAGGCCACCCAGGTGACGGCTGACAGTTGGCCCGGGGTCAGGTGTTCTGCGGCGGCTTCGTACAGGTGCCGGTTGGCGTGGGAGTCCTTGATCAGGGTGAGGTATTCGGCCAAGGTCAGGGCGGAGCGTTCCTGCTCGTCGAAGTACCGTGTTTCCCGCCATGCCGGGAGTACGCTGAGCCGGTCCTGGGTCTCTCCTTTGGCGAGGGAGTCGGTGGTGTGGATGCGCAGGCAGTAGGCGCAGCCGTTGATTTGGGAGACCCGGATCTTGATCAGTTCGATGAGCAGGGGGGAGAGCCCTTCGGCGAGGGCGGCTTGCTCCGCCAAGGTGGCCATGGTCGCCACTGAGGCATACAGCTCGGGGTGCCTGCTGCCGACGTTGGTCCGTGGTGCCGTTGCAGTGGTGGTCATGGCTTGAATCCTTTTCCTGGTCCTGGACGCTCGTTCCGGCGCTGGTTCAACTATGGAGTCCGCGGCAGGCCCGGGAGTAAGGAATGGTACGAAGTGGCACCAAAAGTTCCACACGACTGGGGCGGCGTCAGGAGCGCTTCCAGCACCAGAATCTGCCGTAAGGGCCAGTGACGGTACAGGGTTGACCTGCTCACCCCCGACGCCCTTGCAATGGCATCGATGGTCACCTCGTCGTAGCTCAGACGTTCCACCGGGTGCGGACGCGGTTTGCAGCGATTTAATTTAACAGGCCGAGGACCTACCATGTCCCACATGAAGGTTGCCCGAGAGGCGCGCTCTGTTGCCGTGGTAATTAACGCCGGATCACGCCGCGGCGGGGCCGCGCACGACCGTGCGGTGGATACGCTGTACAAGGCCGGCGTGCCGATCACCTCCGTGCACCACGTTCCGTCGGGAGCGGAGCTGGCCGCGACGCTCGACGGGGCGATCGCGGACGGGCACGACCTGATCGTGGTCGGCGGTGGCGACGGGACGGTGAGCTGCGCCGCCGGCAGGGTGGCCGGCACCGACGTCACGCTCGGGATTCTTCCGCTGGGCACCGCCAACGACCTCGCCCGCACGCTTGAGATAGGGAAAGACCTCGCGGAGGCATGCGCTGCCGTCGCAGACGGGAAGGTGGTCGATATCGATCTCGGCAGGGCGAACGGCGAGCCGTTCCTCAACGTCGCCTCCGCTGGCCTGTCCGTGGGCGTCACGGAGGCTCTCAACCATCGCCTGAAGCGGTTCATCGGGCCGCTGGCGTACGGCGTCGCCACTCTGCGGGCTTACCGCCGGCACCAGCCATTCCCAGCCCGGCTCGAGTTCCCGGACGGGGACCATCAGCCGATAGAGCTCGCGAACCTGCTCCAGGTCGCCGTCGGCAACGGCCGGCACTACGGCGGCGGCAATACGGTCTCACCGACCGCGGGGATCGACGACCACACCCTTGACATCTACGCCATCATAATGGCGGGGGTGCGGGAGCATGTGAGGATCGCGAGGTCGCTCAGGGACGGAAGCTTCGTCCAGCACGAGCGGGTGCATCACCTGACGAGCAGGTGCGTCCGGCTGGTCACCGAGCCGTCACTGCCGGTGAACCTCGACGGCGAGATCGCCACTGCCACGCCAACGTCCTTCACCATAGAGCGCAACGCCGTGCACGTCGTGGTACCGCAGAACAGCAACAGCGCCTCGCTCGACGGACGGCGTGCCCCGCGAGAGGGCCCGTCCAGCTGATAACTGATTTGCCTCATTGTGTGGATACCAAGCGACCAGGCGCCGTCGTAGCACATGGAAACATGGCGCACTGTTTCGGGCCTCGCCCGTAGTCTGTTCACATGCCTCGTTTTGCGCTCGATATCGACCCTGTCTCTCGTCCCTCTCGTTCCCAATCGCTTCTGGATGCAGTGAACCAGCGGGTCGTCATCGCCGACGGGGCGATGGGCACCATGCTGCAGGACCGGGAACTGTCGCTGGAGGCTGATTTCCAGGGGCTGGAAGGCTGCAACGAGATCCTCAATGACACACGTCCTGATGTCATCGCGGACATCCACGACGCGTACTTCGCGGTGGGGATCGATGCGGTGGAAACCAACACCTTCGGCGCGAACTGGTCAAACCTCTCCGACTACGGCATCGATGACCGGATCGAAGAGCTCGCCCGGAAGGGCGCGCAGATCGCCAGGGAGCGTGCCGAGGCTGCGGAAGCCGCGGACGGACGGATGCGGTGGGTCCTGGGCTCGATGGGTCCGGGCACGAAGCTCCCCAGCCTGGGGCACACCAGCTACGACTACCTTAAGCAGACGTTCGCCCTGCAGGCCGAAGGCCTCATCGACGGGGGAGCGGATGCATTCCTCATCGAAACGAGCCAGGACCTCCTGCAGACCAAAGCCGCGGTCAACGGTTGCAAGCAGGCGATTGTGGCCCGCGGCGTCCGGCTCCCCATCTTTGTCGAGGTGACTGTCGAGACCACCGGAACCATGCTGATGGGATCCGAAATCGGCGCGGCGCTCACCGCGCTCGAGCCGCTTGGCGTCGACGCCATCGGCCTGAACTGTGCCACCGGGCCTGATGAGATGAGCGAGCACCTGCGCCACCTGTCCAAGCAGTCCTCCGTGGCGATCGCCTGCATGCCCAATGCGGGTTTGCCGGTCCTCACCGCCGACGGCGCGCACTATCCGCTGTCGCCTGTCGAACTCGCCACCTCGCACGAGCAGTTCGTACGAGAGTTCGGCCTGGGTCTGGTCGGCGGATGTTGCGGTACGACGCCGGAACACATGGCCGCCGTCGTCGAGCGCCTTGCGCCTTTCCGCAGCGCGTCCGGCAGCAGCGGCGGGACCAGCCCCGCCAGCGGGAGCAAAACAGGCGGCCGCGTTCCCACCGAACGGGAAGCCGGCATCGCCTCCCTCTACCAGCACGTGAATTTCGACCAGGAGTCCTCCTACCTCGCAATCGGTGAACGCACCAACGCGAACGGTTCGAAGGCCTTCCGCCAGGCGATGCTCGAAGAGCGTTGGGATGATTGCGTCGATATTGCCCGCGAGCAGATCCGCGTGGGAGCGCACCTGCTCGATGTGTGTATCGACTACGTGGGGCGCGACGGCGTGGCCGACATCAAGGAAGTCGTCTCACGTTTCGCTTCAGCATCCACGCTCCCGCTGGTGATCGATTCCACTGAACCGCCGGTGTTGCAAGCTGGCCTCGAACACATCGGCGGACGCCCGATCATCAACTCCGTCAACTATGAGGACGGCGACGGCCCCGAAAGCCGCTTCGCGCGCATCATGCCGCTCGTGAAGGAACACGGCACGGCGGTGATCGCCCTGACCATCGACGAGCAGGGCCAGGCACGCACCACCGAGGGCAAGGTGGCCATCGCCTCGCGCCTCGTCGAGGCCCTGGTGGGCGAGTGGGGGATGCGCGTCGAGGACATCATCGTCGACGCCCTGACCTTCCCCATCGCCACCGGGCAGGAAGAAACCCGCCGGGACGGCATCGAAACCATCGAGGCCATCCGCCAGATCACCGCGAAGTACCCGGGCATCCACACCACGCTCGGCGTCTCGAACGTGTCCTTCGGCCTGAACCCGGCAGCGCGCATCGTTCTGAACTCGGTGTTCCTGCACGAGGCCGTGCAGGCCGGCCTGTCCAGCGGCATCATCGATGCGGCCAAGATCGTGCCGCTCGCTTCACTGCCGGAGGAGCAGCGCAAGGTGGCTTTGGATCTCGTCTGGGACCGCCGCGAGTACGACGCCGACGGCAACGTCACGTACGACCCCTTGGCCAGCATGCTGGACATGTTCGCCGGCGTCGACACCGCGGCGCTGCGCGACCAGCGCGCGGCGGAACTTGCGGCGCTGCCCACCGGCGAACGCCTGCAGCGGCGCATCATCGACGGCGAGGGCAAGGGACTCGAAGAGGACCTCGACCTTGCCCGCAGCGAAGGCATCGGACCTCTGGCGATCATCAACGACTATCTGCTTGAGGGCATGAAGGTTGTCGGTGAGCGGTTCGGCGCCGGTGAGATGCAGCTGCCGTTCGTACTGCAGTCCGCCGAGGTGATGAAAAGCGCCGTCGCGCTGCTTGAGCCGCATATGGAGAAATCGGATGCTTCGGGCAAGGGCACCATGGTGATCGCCACCGTGCGCGGCGACGTGCACGACATCGGCAAGAACCTGGTGGACATCATCCTCACCAACAACGGCTACAAGGTGATCAACCTTGGCATCAAGCAGCCGATCGCCGATATCATCGCCGCAGCGGAGGAGCACGACGCCGACGTCATCGGCATGTCCGGGCTGCTTGTGAAATCCACCGTGGTGATGAAGGAGAACCTCGCGGAACTGCAGTCCCGGGGGCTTGGAAAGAAGTGGCCGGTGATCCTCGGCGGGGCAGCCCTGACCCGCGCCTACGTGGAGCAGGATTTGGCGGGGCAGTTCGACGGCGAGGTCCGTTACGCCAAGGACGCCTTTGAGGGCCTGTCGCTGATGGAGCCGCTGGTGCGCGTCGCCCGCGGCGAGGCGCCGGACGCCGTCGGCCTCCCACCCCTGAAGAAGCGCCTCCACCGGACGGGTGCGAAGGTCACGCTAACCGAGCCGGAGGCGATGCCCGGACGTTCCGACGTGGCCTCCGACAACCCCGTGCCTGCGCCGCCGTTCTGGGGCACACGCATCGTGCGCGGTGTCGCCCTCCACGACTTTGCGGCTTTCCTCGATGAGCGCGCCACGTTCATGGGGCAGTGGGGTCTCAAGCCCGGCCGCGGCGAGGACGGCGCCTCCTATGAGGAGCTGGTGGAACGTGAGGGCCGGCCGCGTCTGCGGTACTGGATGGACCGCATCCTCGCCGAGCAGATGCTCGACGCGTCGGTCGCCTACGGCTATTTCCCCGTGGTGTCCGAGGGCGAACAGGTGCTGGTGCTGCACCACGGAACGGATCCCGACGGCGTACTCGGCACGGCGGGACTTCTCGCCCCCGACGGCGGCTCAGGCGGTCCGATAGGCACCGAGCGGCTGCGTTTCGACTTCCCGCGCCAGCGCCGCGACCGGCACCTGTGCCTTTCCGACTTTGTGCGTTCGCGCGAATCGGGGCAGGTGGACGTCCTGCCGGTGCAGCTGGTCACCGCCGGCGGGAATGTCGACGAGGTGACCGCGGAGCTGTTCAAGGGCAATCACTACCGTGACTACTACGAGCTCAACGGCCTGGTCATGCAGCTGACCGAAGCGCTGGCGGAGTTCTGGCATGCACGCATCCGCTCCGAGCTGGGCTTCGCGGCCGAGGAGCCGAAGGACAAAGCCGGGCTTTTCAAGCTCGACTACCGCGGGGCGCGCTTCTCGCTCGGCTACCCCGCATGCCCGGACATGGAGGACCGCCGCAAGGTGGTGGAGCTGCTGCATCCCGAGCGGATGGGCGTGGTCCTGAGCGATGAGCTGATGTTGCACCCCGAACAGTCCACGGACGCGTTCGTGTTCCACCACCCGGAGGCGAAGTACTTCAAGGTGTGAGTTGAAGCCGGTTTCCAGCGTGAGCGGAATGCCCGCTTCCGCTGGAGACCGGCTTGACCCGCCGCAGCGCGGCGAGGACAGCCCGTCCTATGACGGCGATTCCGATGACCGTGGTGACGGCACGCAGGGTGTCCCAGCCCGCCGTCGACGTCAAAAGGGAGTAAAGAAAGAAGCTGGAGAGGTTGGTGCCCAGCGGCGCGCCGGCCACGTAGGAGATGCCTGTTCCAGCACCGACTGCGAAGGGCCAGAACCACAGGTTGGTCAGCAGGCCGAACACATACGACGCAAAGACGCCGTAGCCGCACAGCATCCAGAGCTCGGCGCGCCCCCGAACCCGGCGCGGGAGCAGTCCTGCCCCGGCGCCCACCCACGCACAGGCGAAAATCTGGAACGGTGACCAGGGGCCGATGCCACTCCACAATGCGCTTGAGACGGCGATGGTGGCGGCGCCGAGGAGCAGACCGAACCGGGCGCCGAAGGCCCGGCCGGCCAGGATCAGCAGGATAAAGACTGCCTCCACGCCCCCGACGCCGGTGCTCGCCACCCGCACCGCCGAGCCGACGGCGGCCAGGACGCCGAGCAACGCCACCGTGTGTGCGGAGCGAACCGAGCCGTCGAGGGACACCATAACGGCGACCGCGGCGAGGGGTGCAATAGCCAGCGCGGCGTAGGGCAGGGCCGCGGCGGCATCTTGCGGGAGGGCCGCAGCGAGCAACGGCCAGCAGAAAGCACCCAGGGCCAAAAGGTTTGCGGCCACGAGAACTGCGAGCTCGACGCCCCACGGCATCCGGAGGCGGCGCGATTTTTTCGCAGCTGGAATGTCTGTTCGCCGGTTGATGAACGGTGGTGCTGCGACGCGTTGTGCTGTGGTGCCCTGTGCTGTGGTGCCCTGTGCTGTGGTGCGCTCTGCTGTCTCGAGGTGCAGTGCTGTGGCGGCACTGGCTGTAGCGGCAGTAACCGGGGCGGCACCAGCCCGGAAGGCTTCCGTCATGGACGCGGGGGCTACGCCGTCTCGCATCGGGAGGATCCGGGCGCCGAGGCCGTGCGCAAAATCGAGGTCGTGGGTGGCGATCAGGACCGCCGTGCCGGCATCCGCGGCAGCCCGCAGCGCTGCCGTGACTGCCGCACGGGCCACGGGATCTAGCCCGCGGGTGGGCTCATCGATCAGGAGTACCTGTGGCTCGTCCATGGTCTGCAGTGCAATGGCTAGAATCCTGCGCTCACCTGCAGAAAGGTCCCGGGGATGCTCGTGTCCAATGGGAATCCGGACGTCGCCCCGCAAACGGGCTAGGCGCGAAGCAGCGTCGCCAGGCGCAGGTTGTGGGCCGCTCTTTCGGCGGGACCGACGCCGGTCCGCCGCACGGAGCTCTGCTGCGACGGTGTCCCTCGTGAAGAGGTCGTCCGAGGCGTCCGGCACGAGGGCGACCCGGCCGCCGTCGGCCGTACTTTCACCGAGAGTGCCTTCACCGAGGGCGAGTGCCACAAGGAGGGACGACTTCCCGGCCCCGTTCGGCCCCACCAGGGCGGCCACTTCACCGCGGTGCAGCGTCAGGGATGCGTCCCGCACAAGCGCCTTGCCTTGGCGGTGCACCGCGAGCTTCGTCGCAGTCAGCACGGGCGCGTGCTCCGCCGGCCGTGCGGGCGTTGGACGGGCATCCGCCCGGGGAGAAGGCGGGGATGGCGCAACACCCGGGACCAAGGCGCCGTCGTCGAGGGTCCACCACGCGTCGGCAACGGGTACGAGCGATCCCGCCCGGTGCTCGGCCACGATGACGCAGACACCCGCTTCGCTGGCGAGGGCGTTGAGTACGGCGATGACGCGTCCGCGTGCTGCGGTGTCGAGGTCGGCCAGGGGCTCGTCAACGAGGAGCAGGACCGGATGCTCCACCACGGCGGCGGCGATGGCGACGAGCGTTGCCTCACCCGCCGAGAGTGTGCTCAGATTCCGGTCCAGCAGCGCCGACACCCCTATACGCTCCGCGACCTCCAGCACCCGGGCCTCGGCGGTACCGGATGCCACGCCGCGCAGATCAAGTGCGAGGGAAATTTCATCCCGGACCCGGGTGGTGGCGAATGCAGCGCGCGGATTCTGCAATACGACGCCGATGAGGTGGGCGGTATCGCGCGGCGGCGCGGAGGCACGGTCCGTTCCGGCGACGCGCAGCGTGCCGGAAATTTCTCCACCGTCAACGTGTGAGAGGAGGCCGGCCATACCTCGCAGGATCGTGGACTTGCCGGAGCCCGTCGGCCCGGTGATGACTGAAATTGAACCGCTCGGCGGCGCGAAACCGGCGACATGCACCCGGGTGTCACCAATGCGGAATTGTGCGTTCTGGACGAGAACCGGTGCCTCGGAACCGCGGCCGGGCTGGTGTCCAGCCCGGCTCCCGAAGCCACGGAGTTCCAGGGCCGCGGCGACCCGGCCGGCGTGCTCGAGGGTGCGCTCGAGCACGGGAACAAGGGCACGGGGTCCGAATCGTTCGCCCCGCAATCGAAAAGCCAGGCGCACGGAGTTCACGGCGTCGGAGAGCGCCGGGAGCGCCGCCCATGCCACCACAAGCACCCGGGCTATGCCCTGCATGGGGCCGCCACGGGCGAGGTGCACGAAGCCGCGGGCCACGTCCACCCAGGCGTTGAGCAGGCCGAAACCGAGGATCATCCCGGCAATCGGCAGGGCGGACAGGACCGCCTCCCACAGGCCTTGTGCCGTCACCGGGCCAAGGAGGACCACATGGGCGTACGGGGCAGGCAGCGGTACCGCCGGTATGTTGAGCAGAACCGGGTCACCGGTGCCAGCCCCGTTGAAAAGGATGCGGTAGATGACCCGCGCCGCGATGAATATGACGGCGAGAGCCGCCCCTGCACGTAACGGCGCGGGTCGAAAGGTCATGCCTTGGGGGCGGCCGGTTCGCCGTCGACCGTGAAGAGCAGTTCCAGGCTCTGTCCCGGGCTCACCTTCAGGGTGGCGAGGCCTTCCTGCGCGTATCCCCAGGCACCGGAGGCCGGCTTAACCCAGAGCGCCCAGTAGGCAAAGGCGGCGGGCATCTTCTTGCATTCTTCCCGGTACGTGCCGCCCTTGTGGGCAATGTCGAAATCTGCGGCGGGCACACCATTCACACGGCACACCAGTTCCTTGGGATATGCGTCGGTGCCCTCGGTTTTCACCTTTGCCTCGTCGAGCACCTTGGAAGCGAGAGTCGGCGCATCCACAGGCACGCAGACGGAGGAATCAGCGGCAGGCTGCTTCAGGGCGCCCGAGTCGACGATGACCTTCACACCGTCGCAGGGCCCGGAGGCGGCAGCGCTGGATGAAGCAGTTGCCGGGGAAGCGGGTGCAGAAGTAGTTGGCTGCGTGGCGGCCGGGGTGGAACAGGCGGCGAGAGTAAACAGGAGACCTGCGGCGGCGAGCGAGCTCGCGGCGGCGGTGCGAATCTTAGTCAATGTCACCTGTCAAGGGTAGGGCGTTGCTTGTCCGGATTCGGATGCCGTCGCGTTTTGTGACGTTAGGTCTCCAATAAGTCCAAGCGCGCACCCTCTCAGGCCCGGTGGCCCGGCAGGTCGGGAACGCTCTTGTCGCCCCAACCTCGGTGCTCTAGCGTATGGACTCAGGCCACATGAGCCTGCACAACTGGGGGAAGGGTGTGTCATGGCTGAAATCAACGCTGTACTGGCAGGGCTGACGACCGAAGAACTGGAAGAAATCAAGGCGCTTGGCCCGAAAGGGCATCTGGGCCGGCATCTCATCGAGGCCCTGGACCGGGCTGCAGGTGGGCCAGGCGCAGGGAGGGGCTTCTATGTGCTCGACGGCTCGGTCAATGGCAATGGGGGACAGTTCCACATTCTCCGCAATGATGTAAGCGCGCGGCTCTTCCAACCCCAGGCTGCCCAAGGTTAGGTCGAGAAATCATACGGTCTGGTTGGCGGGACCCAGTGCTTTGCAGGACTTGGAGTCATCCCTGTAGAGGTGCCTGCGCCGCTGCCTAACCGGGGGAGTGGAGCAGAACTGCTGGAGGTCGGCCACCAGCCGGAAGTACCGGTCGGATTCGAGGGCGGTGAGAGCAGTGCCGTAAGCCGCTTCATAGGCGGTTCCCTGGCTGTTGACAGCGTTTTGGAGGCTCCACGGGGTCTGTTCGTGTACGGGAGCGGAGTGGCTGAGCGGAGCCAAGGCTTCGGTGAGCCACGCTAGCTCAGCACGTAGCTTGTCCACTGCAGTCCTGTCGAACAGCTTGCAGTGCCCGAGCGCTGACCAGACATGGCCAGCGGCAGCACTCATGGCGCCTGAGGCGTCCTGTCCGCCGGACCGCACGGCGGGGTCGTAACAGAGCAGCGCCGCAACCTGATCGAAAAGGAAGGATGATGCGACCGGCTCGGTGTGGTGGTTGGTTTTCTCCAGAGCTTTCAGCATTTTGTGTCCAGACTGTCCCGATGTCCGGGCCGGAAGAAGGCCCAGATGATTTCATCGCCTTCGATACCTTCCATGGTGACCTGAAGACCTGAGACGGCGATGAGAAGCCAATGAGGGTCCTCTCATGCGCAGAACACTGGAGCGGTGCCGTGGCTGTCCAAGCTGATGCTTGCAACCAAGCTCACCGCGAAGCGATGGATATGGCGATCATTGCCAAGACATTTCGACGTCGTATTTCGTTACTTGTTGTCGGTGAAGACTTTCTTGGCGACCCCATCGCTGACATGCCCTTGGGCCAGCCGGCATAAAGCGTGATGTGGGTGATCGCGCGTGAAACGACAGAAGCCTCAGTCAAGGAGAACAAATGATGAGCCCTCCGGCAAAGGTATTGGTCGCCGGCGCCACCGGAAGCATCGACCGCCACGCCGTGGCAGAGGCGGTGCGCAGGCTACACCGTGCGGGCCCTCGTCCGGGATAAGGCCCGCGCCCGTCCGGAATAAGGCCCGCGCCGCCCGCATCCTTCCCGACGGCGTTGAACTTCTCGTTGGTGACCTGACCCGCCCCGAAACCCTCGACCGCCCGGGCATCGCCCACGCTACCTGGAAGCTCCGCAGCGAGCGGCTCGTCCGGGCCTGCGGCACCGTCTCGGTGGCAAACTCCAGAAGCGAAACCTGGAACTCAAGATCCTCCCGAAAGGCTAGGACGCGGCCAGGACGTTC
>JAPSIT010000043.1 GCA_031178585.1 Arthrobacter sp. | reverse complement strand
AGCGCGACCAGCCCAAAGCCGTCCACCAGCAGGCTGCGTCCCCTGATGGAATTCGCCAGGCCGAGACCGATCGCCGCGATCAGCGGGACACTGACAATGTTGGTGGTGACCCCGCCCGAGTCGTAGGCAAGGGCAATGATCTCCGGCGGGGCGATATACGTGAGTCCCAGCGCCATCGCGTAGCCCGCGATCAACAACTTGTAAACCGCCCAGCCCCGCAGGACACGCAGGATGCCCAGGATCAAGACCAGCCCCACCGACACAGCGATGACGAAGCGCAGCACCAGCGCATTGATCCGACCATCGCTGACCAATTGGGCCTGCTCCGCGACAGCGATCACCGCCGGCTCCGCGACGGAGGCAGCGAAGCCAACGGCAAACCCAAAGGGCAGCAACAACCCCAGGGCTCCGCGGCGGACGAACTGGTTGGCCAGGTTCTTGCCGACGGGAAAGATGCTGAGGTCCAGCCCGTGCAGAAACAATGCGATGCCCACAGCCACAAGCAGAAGACCCCCCACCAGCCCCAGCGGGTCACCGGGCATGGAGCGGAACACAAACATTTGGAAGACCACAACCACGGCCACAATCGGCAGCAGGTTCTTGAGCGCCTTGAAGAATTCGCTCGCGAACCTGCTGAGGTGCTCCATCGGGCTCTCCCGGTGATGTGCCTGGGGATACCTTGGGACTTAGTCTGCCGGAGCGTGGGAACACTGTCTACCGCTCAAGTGCGCAGTCCGTCGCTGGCTGAGCCTGTCTAAACCGGAGCAGGCTGGCTGAGCCTGTCGAAACCGGCTGTCGGATCCTGGACGCTCTCTCACTTTTGGCAACTAAAACCTGATCGCTCTCACACTTTTCACAGGTAAACCTGAACCCTTCTCAGCTGCGTTAGAGAGCGTTCGGGTTGGGGCGGCAGGATGTGAGAGAGCGTCGGGCCAAACGTTGCAGGATCTGAAAGAGGGTCGGGTTGGGGCGGCAGGAAGTGAGAGAGCGTCGGGCCAAACGTTGGAGGAAGTGAGAGAGCGTTGGAAGTGGAGGGGATGGGGGTTACTGTGCTGAGTGGGCGGGGGCGTTCAGGCGCGCGAAGCGGAGGATGGAGATGATGGCCGGGGCCAGTTCGTCCTCCATCTGGCGGTAGTAGTCCGCGCTGCGGCGGTAAGGGTCCACGACGTCGTTGTCGGAGGCCTCGGCGGCCAGAGACAGGTGGCGCACAGAGGCCGCCCGCGCCGGCAGGCTGCGCCACAGCGCGGTGTTGGCGCTGATGGGGTCAGCGTAACGGCGGCCGTCGGGCTGGTAGCCGCCGCCCGCCGTCGTGCTTTCCCGTTCCTGGAGGACGTCGAGCATGCGGGCGAACTCGCGGATGGTGAAGGTGCGTTTGAGCAGTGAGGCGTCGAGCTGCAGGACTTCCCCGCGGTGAGACGAGCTCATGGTGAGGACCAGGTCCGCCGGGCGCAGGATCTTGCCCGTGAGCTGTCGGGCAGCGAACCCTTCGGCGGTGCCGCCGAACATGTAGATGATGTCCGCGGAGAGCGGCTGCACGGGGTCGCCCACCAGGGCGCGGGTGCCGGCGCTGCGGACCTCGAAGCCGCCGGGCAGCACCTGGTCGAGCCCCGCCTGCAGGAGCCGTTCCGCCACGGGGGAGCGGCAGACGTTTCCTGTGCAGACGGTCAGGATCTTGACAGGCTCGGGCGATTCCACGGTTGATGCTCTTTCCAGTGGGAGTGGAGCGGACAATCTATTCTCCCGAACCTAGCATTGACCGGGCATCTTGCAGCAGGAGGCTCGGCGGCAAGGCATTGCCGCAGAGACGGGTTCGTTGCGTCCGGCCCCTGCGTCGGGCAGGCTGGGGTGCATGAACGGCGACGGGTTTCGACGGCGGCCGGGTGCGGCCTGGCTGTGCGGTCCCCTGATGGTCGCCCTCGGTGTAGCCGCCCACTCGGCTGTGGGACAGCCGGTCCCCGCGCTGTCCCTTCTTGTGGCACTGACCGCTCTGCTGAGCCTGGCTGCAGCGGTAACCGCCCGCACCGGGATGCCGGGCTGGATGTTGCTGTTGCTCGCGGGTCTGGTCCAGCAGGTCCTGCACCTGGCATTCAGCGTGTTTTCGGATACGGGCGGCGGGACCGGTGCCACAGGTCACGGGCACGGGATCCTGATCTGGCAGCCGCAGCAGCCGCTGACAGAGTCCGCGGCGCCTGATCACACAATCGAACTGCTGCTGTACACGCACACCGCAGCCGCCTTGCTGGCCGTTCTCCTGATCCCCAAATGGGACGCCGTGACTGCGGGAAAGACCGCCGGGAATAACGTCCCCATATAACGCGCCGATATGCTTATCGGGCGTCTCAGATCGTTCGGGTGCGGCACAGTCACCATGCAGTTTAGAAAGCGGCACTCCGGACCCTGCCGGCGCAGGGTTTTTCCATCCTCCGCTTTTTAGCGTGAAGATACTCGTTTAGACAGGGACAGGAGGGGCACGTGCAACAGCATGGTCCGCTGCGCCTGTTCCGTTCCCTGGTTTTTACCGGCGCCATCGTGGGACTCGCCGCTGGAGGCCATGCGGTTGGGGGCGGTACCCTTCCCGCCCCGATCATCACCCTGGCGCTGACCGCACTTCTGATGGTCCCGGTGACGTGGCTGTCGAAGCGCGAGCTTTCTTTTCCGGCGCTGCTCGGACTGCTCGGGGCGGGCCAAATGCTGCTGCACGAGGCGCTTAGTACGCTGTCCGTGAGCGCCGTCTGCCAGGCTCCGGAAACCGGGCGGGGCTCCCACCACGTGGGTACCTCCAGCCTGCACTGCCTCCCGGCCAGCCCGGCTGAGCTCACCGCGCACAGCGAAGCCGGCATTGATCCGCTCGCCATGCTGGCGGGCCACGCGCTCGCCGTGCTGGCCACCGCGTGGTTCCTGCGCCGGGGCGAAGCCGCCCTGTGGCAGCTCCTGGCATGGCTCCGGCCCCTTGCCGTTCTTCCCCGCCCGGCCGTAATACCGGTCGCCGGCCCCCGGACCTCCGCGCACGACCCCGTTCTCATCCCCGCGCCCTGGCGGAACCTTCGCCGCCACAGCCTCCGCGGTCCGCCTGCCGCAGCCTTCCCGCTCGCCGCATTCAGCTGACCCCGACCCGGGGCTGGCAGACGGGTGCGCGGGAAAAAGCTTCTCCTCACCCAACGCACGCCCGGCAAATCAACGGCCGGAGGCGTGCCCGCGAAAGGCGCAACACCATGAAGACTTCCATTGCCCGTACCCTCAAGACGACAACCGCGCTCGCCACGGCAGCAGGTTTGACTATCCTTGGCGCCGGTGCCGCGTCCGCCCATGTGAGTGTGGACCCTGCGTCCACCTCCGAAGGCGGCTTCTCGCAGCTGACCTTCAGGGTTCCCAACGAATCGGAGACGGCCAAGACATCCAAGATCACGGTGACTCTCCCCACCGAGACGCCGTTTACGTCCGTCTCGGTCAAGCCAATGGACGGCTGGAAGGCCGAGATCAAGGAAGCCAAGCTTCCCAAGCCCGTCGAAGTCGAGGGGGCAACGATCACCAAGGCCGCAGCCTCGGTAACGTGGACCGCCGACGCCGCCCACCAGCTGTCCCAGCACGAATACCAGACGTTCTCCATCTCCGTGGGCCGGCTGCCCAAGGCCGGAACCACAGTGATGCTGCCCGCAGCCCAGGCCTACACGGACGGCACCGTGGTGAACTGGAACCAGCCGGCAGTTGAGGGCCAGGCCGAGCCCGACAAACCGGCCCCCTCATTCGTCACCACGGCCCCGGCGGGCGAGCATGGTGCCCACGGCGCCGTCACAGAGACTCCTGCTGCTGAGGCAACCCCCGCTTCGGCAACGTCCCCCGCAGCCGGCGAATCCAACGCCCTAGGCTGGGCGGGGCTGGTTGCAGGGCTTCTTGGGCTGGCCGCCGGAGTAACTGCCCTCGTCCGTACCCGGAAGACGGCAGGCAACTAGCACCGGCTGGTCCGTTTCCGCAGCGCCGCTATGAGGCCGGGGTAAGGGACGGGCCGCCCAGAGCGGGCGGGGAGCGGTCCAAGGTTTTCCCAAGGTTTTTATGGGTGCTCGGGTTCATGATGAACCCCAATCACTACATGAATCTGGAAGCACCAAGCAGAAACCTGGCAGTCCCATGCACCGCCCTTTCAAGAAGTACGACGCCGGTTCGGTCACCTCCCACGGTGACCGGGCCGGCGTCGTGCGTCTATCCCTGAACGACGTCGACCGCGAGGCTGAAGGCGGCACCAACGCGGTCTCCCCTGAGCCTCGTGAACCGATCATCGCAACAGGGGCGCCGCACCCGTGGAGCAGGTACGTGGCGCTGGGGGATTCATTCACCGAAGGCGTGGGGGACCCCGAGCCGCGCAGCCCTGGGGGGCTGCGCGGCTGGGCTGACCGGGTGGCCGAGGAACTGAGTGTGGGGCATGAGGACTTTGCCTACGCGAACCTGGCCGTGCGCGGGCTGCTGCTTGGCCAGATCCTTGATCAGCAGGCGGGACCGGCGCTCGCCCTGCGGCCGGACCTGATCACGCTCTCCGGCGGCGGGAATGATCTGGTTTTCCGGGGCAGCGACCCGGACAAGCTGGCGGTCAGGCTGGATGCGGGCATGGAGCAGCTGAGTTCCACGGGAGCGACGATCGTGCTGTTCGCCGGGCCGGACTGGGGAGGAACACCGGTGATCGGTCACAACAGGGCCAAGATCGCCATCTTCAACGAGAACATCCGCACCGTGGCCAACCGGTATGACGCTGTGATTGCCGATCTCTGGGCGCTGCAGGAGCTCGCCGATCCGCGGATGTGGGATCCGGACCGGCTGCATTTCTCGCCGCTGGGCTACCACACCGTTGCCAAGATGGTGCTGGACACCCTCAACGTCCCCCACACCCTTCAGCCCTACCAGCCGAAGGCACTGCCCGAGAGCAGCTGGCGCCATGCCCGGGCCGAGGACCTCGTGTGGGCGCGCAAGTACCTGGTCCCCTGGGTGCTGAAACGAATCCGGCACCAGACCGAGGAGGAGCTGAGGGCCAAGCGGCCCGTGCCCGGTCCGGTCTTCGGAACAGGACTGCCTCCAGAGACGGTCAGAGGCCTGTGAGGAGGCCGGCCGTCCGCTCGAGTGCGCCCGGGACCAGCGAGTAGTACGCCCAGGTGCCGCGCTTTTCGCGGTGCAGCAGGCCGGCGTCGACCAGCATCTTCAGGTGGTGCGAGACAGTGGGCTGGCTCAAATCCAGCGGATCCGTCAGGTCGCAGACACACGACTCCCCGGATTCATTTGCCTTGACAATGGAGAGCAGGCGCAGCCGGTTGGGGTCGGACAGCGCCTTGAAGATGAGGGCCCGCTCCCTTGCTTCCTCTGCGCCCATGCCCACGCCCTCGGACGGGGTGCAGCAAGAGGCGTCCACCGTCGGTGCCAGTGTTTGCGGAGAGGTCATGCACCCATTATGCATCCATATCGACGCTCATCAATATTTAGAAGAAAGCTAACAGCATGGGCTCACGAGTCGGCTTTGTCGGCGTGGTGGGGGATGACGACGTCGTCGGCCGAGCGGCCCGCGGACGGGAACAGGACCAGCAGAAGACCCATTCCGACGGCGGCGCCGGCCAACTGCGCCAGGATGAAGCCGGGTACCGAGCCGGGGGCGATGCCGGCGAAGGTGTCACTGAATATCCGCCCGACGGTCACGGCAGGGTTGGCGAACGATGTCGACGACGTGAACCAGTAGGCGGCGCCGATGTACGCGCCGACGGCGGGGGCGGCCAGGACGCCCCGGGAGGTCCGGGCCAGGGCGAAAATCAGCAGGATCAGCCCCGCGGTGGCGACGATCTCGCCCAGGGCGTGCCCGCCGGTCAGGCGCTCCTTCGTGGAGATGGAGGTTCCGACGTCGAACATGGCGTTGGCGAGGATGCTGCCGCCGATGCCTCCGGCCACCTGGGCCGCGACGTAGACGCCGACTTCGGGCAGGGTCAGCCCGGCGCCGCTGCGCCGCCCAAGAAGCCAGTCTGCCAGGGAGACCACGGGGTTGAAATGGGCTCCGCTCACCGGACCAAGCATCAGGATCAGCACGGTCAGGCCGAATACCGTCGCGGTGCTGTTCTCGAGGAGCTGCAGGCCGACGTCGCCGGGGGACAGCTGCTCGGCCGCGATCCCGGAGCCGACGACGACGGAGACGAGAAGGCAGGTGCCGAGCAGCTCGGCGACCGCACGGCGCCACAACGGCGGTAAGGATGGAGTCATGTCAACAAGTGTGGGCATGGAAGCGCCAAGTAACCAAATATTGACATCCGTCGATATTCGAGGCGATACTCCGTATATCGACCATCATCAATCTTTACAGATGCTGGTGGCGGGCAGGTGAGATCAGCACAATTAGCATGACCCGTTCGTCACCACCACCAACCCAGGAGCTCCCGCAATGACCGCCGAAACAGCCAAGAAGCCGTCCGTCCTGTTCGTCTGCGTCCACAACGCCGGCCGTTCCCAGATGGCCGCCGCGTTCCTGACCACCCTGAGCAAGGGGGAGATCGAGGTCCGGTCCGCCGGTTCCCAGCCCGCCGACAAGATCAACCCTTCCGCGGTCGAGGCCATGGCCGAGCTTGGGATCGACATGTCCGCCGAGGTGCCCAAGGTCCTCACCACGGAGGCCGTGAAGGAATCCGACGTCGTGATTACAATGGGCTGCGGCGACGAGTGCCCGTACTTCCCCGGCAAGCGCTACGAGGACTGGGTCCTGGAAGACCCCGCAGGCAAGGGTGTCGACTCCGTCCGCCCGATCCGCGATGAGATCAAGACCCGTATCGAGGCCCTGGTCACCGAGCTGCTGCCCGCCCGGCACGCCGACGCACAGTAACCGCCTCCCGTGACCGAGCCTGAGGAAAAGGAACACTCCGTGAGCACCAAGAACGCCAAGCAGGACAACGTGACCACCCACCAGCTGATCATCATCGGCTCCGGCCCGGCCGGGTACACCGCCGCCATTTACGCCGCCCGCGCAGGCCTTGCGCCCCTGGTGCTCGCCGGCTCCGTCACCGCCGGCGGTGCCCTGATGAACACTACTGAGGTGGAGAACTTTCCGGGCTTCCCGGAGGGCATCCAGGGGCCGGAGCTGATGGACGGCCTGCAGCAGCAGGCGGAGCGCTTCGGCGCGCAGGTGGTGTTCGACGACGCCACTGACGTTCAGCTCAAGGGGCACCTCAAGCGTGTGGTCACCGGCTCCGGCGACGTTCACGAGGCACCCGCCGTCATCCTCGCCACCGGTTCCGCCTACAAGGAGCTCGGCCTGCCGGAGGAGAAGAAGTTCAGCGGCCACGGCGTCTCCTGGTGCGCCACTTGCGACGGGTTCTTCTTCCGCGACCAGGACATCATTGTGGTGGGCGGTGGCGATTCCGCGATGGAGGAAGCCACCTTCCTGACCCGCTTCGGCAAGACCGTGACCATCGTGGTCCGCAAGGGCGAGCTGCGCGCCTCCCGCATCATGGCCCAGCGCGCCAAGGACAACCCCAAGATCAGTTTCGCCTGGCACTCCGCCGTGACCGCAATCCACGGCGACGGCAAGGTCAGCGGCGTGACGCTGAAGGACACCCGCAACGGTGAAACCCGTGAGCAGTCCGCCACCGGCATCTTCGTGGCGATCGGGCACGTGCCGCGGACGGAACTGGTGGCCGGGCAGGTGGAGCTGGACGCCGAGGGCTACATCAAGGTGGATTCGCCCACGACGTGCACCAACCTCACCGGCGTCTTCGCGTGCGGCGACGCCGTGGACCACCGCTACCGCCAGGCCATCACCGCCGCCGGCACCGGTTGTGCCGCCGCGCTTGACGCCGAACGCTACCTCGCCGCGCTGGACGACGCCGACAGCATCGCCACCGCCCTCGTCGAGGAACCCACGCACGCCTAAAACCCTGAGCAGGGGAGGGGGTGAGCTGAATGAACACAGGATGCTGCGGCGATTCCGGCTGCTGCGACGACGACGATCAGGACTGCTGCTAAGCACCCCCGCCCTGGCCACCCCACGCCCAACTGGCTAGCAGTACATGTCGTTTTGAGCCCTCGAAACGACAACAAATGCGAGCTAGTTGGGCAGCGGTCACGCCCGCAAGCCGACAGAACAGAGGACACCTTGGATTCAGCGAAGAAGCTTCCGGTCGCCGTGATCGGCGCCGGCCCGGTGGGGCTCGCCGCCGCAGCACACCTGCTCGAACGCGGCCTGGAGCCGCTGATCTTCGAGGCAGGCCCGACGGCGGGCGCTGCGATCGGGCAATGGCGCCACATCCGGCTGTTCTCACCGTGGCGGTTCAACATCGACGCCGCCGCCGTCCGCTTGCTCGAGTCCGACGGCTGGGAGGCGCCCCGCCTCACCGCCCTCCCGTACGGCGGGGAACTCATCGACAGGTACCTGTCGCCCCTGGCCACGCTTCCGGCGATCGCTTCCCGGCTGCGGACCGGCGCCCGGGTCACCGCTGTCACGCGGCAGGGACTGGACAAAACCCACGTGCGGAACCGGGACACCACACCCTTCACCGTCCGCGTCGAGCACCACGACGGCGAAGTCCGCGACCATACCGCGGCAGCGGTCATCGACGCCTCGGGCACCTGGTCCATCCGCAACCCGCTGGGCACCTCCGGGCTCCCCGCGCTTGGCGAGGAGGCAGCGGCCGCGCGGATCTCGGCGCCCCTTCCCGACGTCGGAGGCCGGGACCGGGACTCCTTTGCCGGCCGCCGCGTCCTGGTGGTCGGGGCCGGACATTCCGCCGCGAACACCCTCATCAGCCTGTCGGAGCTCATGAAGGAGGAACCTGGCACCAGGATCCTCTGGGCCGTCCGCGGTGCCTCTGCCGAGAAGGTCTACGGCGGCGGGAACGCCGACGGGCTGCCCGCCCGGGGCCAGCTCGGTGCCCGCCTCCGCAGGCTGGTCGAGGCCGGCAAGATCCAGCTGCACACTGGCTTCGGCATCAGTTCCTTCAAATCCCAGGATTCCGCCGTCACCATCACCGCCGCCGACGGTCGCACTCTGGACGCGGACATCGTGGTGCCCTGCACGGGGTTCCGGCCGGACCTGGACATCCTGCGCGAACTGCGTCTCGATCTGGACCCCGCTGTCGAGGCGCCAACCGAACTGGGTCCTTTGATTGATCCCGAATTCCACTCCTGCGGAACCGTCCCGCCGCACGGCGCCAAACTCCTGGCCCACCCGGACAAGGACTTCTACATCGTCGGCATGAAGTCCTATGGGCGGGCCCCGACCTTCCTGCTGGCCACCGGCTATGAGCAGGTCCGTTCCGTCACCGCGGCCCTTGCCGGTGACCGCGAAGCCGCGGACGCGGTCCACCTTGAGCTCCCCGAAACCGGCGTCTGCTCTACCGACGGCGGCACCAGCTGTGACGTCCCCGCCGCAGTGCCCACGGGCACCGAAGCCGATGCCTGCTGCGGAACTCCCGAGCCCGTACTCGTCAGTTTTCCGACGGGACTCGCCCACGGCCGCTCCGCCGAAAACTAACCGCCCTTGATTCGACCAGGAAGAATGGGAATTAGCGATGACCGAAGAACGCACCACGTTGGGCCTTCAGGACAATAATGACGTCCTGCACAGGATCAGTGACCGCCTCGCGGCACGCTTCTCCGGCGTCTTCGCCGTAGAAACGGTTGAACGCTACGTTTTTGAGTCCTACACGGCGTTGGCCCGCACAGCGAGAATCAACAGCTACCTGCCCGCCACGACAGAACACTTTGCCAACGACCGACTGAGCGCCCTGGCGAAATCCAAAGACGCAGTGGCCTCCGATGTCCCCGAAGTGCTCTTCGTCTGCGTCCAGAACGCCGGACGTTCCCAGATGGCCGCCGCCCTGCTGACCATTGAAGCCAAGGGCCGGATCAGGGTCCGTTCCGCCGGTTCACAGCCGGCCGCGGAACTCGATGAGGCCGTGGTCACGGTGATGTCCGAAATCGGGCTGGACCTTTCCGCCAACTACCCCAAGCCCCTCACGGACGATGTGGTGCGCGCATCCGACGTCGTGATCACAATGGGCTGCGGCGATTCCTGCCCGATCTACCCCGGAAAACGCTACGAGGACTGGGACCTGACGGACCCGGCAAACCAGACGCTCGACACCGTCAGGGAAGTCCGGGACCAGATCCACGACCGCGTCAAAGCCCTGGCCGGCTCCCTGCTGAACCCGAACAAGGAAGAATCCACCTCATGACCGACAACGCCACTTCTCAAACCGGCGAAAGGAATCCCGCCGTCCTGTTCGTCTGCAGCAAGAACGGCGGCAAGTCCCAGCTCGCCGCCGGGCTCATGCGGCAGCTCGCCGGCGGTAGCGTGGATGTGTATTCGGCAGGCACCAAGCCCGGCAAGGACCTGAACCCCCTCGCCGTGGAATCCCTGGCCGAACTCGGAGTCGACGTTACGGGCGAACACCCGAAACCGGTGACGGACGACGTCCTCAGTGCAGTCGACGTCGTCGTCGTTTTGGGCACGGAAGCCAAGCTCGAACCCCGCGACGGAACCAGGTTCGAACTCTGGGAAACTGACGAGCCCTCCGAACGCGGCATCGAAGGCATGGAACGCATGCGGCTGGTACGTGACGACATCAAAAACCGCGTCCAGCAGCTCTACAGCACCCTCGGCGGCACCAACGCGTAGCACGAAACAGCGGCCCCCTGCCGGATAACCGGCAGGGGGCCGCTGTTCTTTCGAAATCAGAGTGGCCAGGAACGGATCAGAAGATGCCCTTCATGATGTTCCAGCCCACGCCGATCTTCTTCTTCGGCTGCACGTGTCCGTCGCCCTTGCCCGCGTAGAGCCACAGGTTGCCGGACTTGTCCCGGGCGATCAGGTCCTTCTTGCCGTCGCCGCTGAAGTCGCCGGGTCCCATCAGCAGGCTCATGATGTTCCAGCCCACGCCGATCTTTTTCCTCGGCGCGTAGCTGCCCTTGCCGTCGCCGGCGTAGAGCCAGAGGTCTCCGGCCTGGTCACGGGCTACGAGGTCTGCCTTGCCGTCGCTGGTGGTGTCGCCGGCGGCGAGGATGCTGGTCATGCTGTTCCAGCCCCCGCCAAGCTTCTGCTTCGCCGCGTACCGGCCGCGTCCGTCGCCCGGGTAGAGCCAGAGGTAGCCGGCCTTGTCGCGGGCCACCAGGTCTGCCTTGCCGTCGCCGCTGGCGTCGCCCGGAGCCACGATGCTGGTCATGCTGTTCCAGCCCCACCCGACCTGCTTCTTCGCGGTGAAGCGACCGGTGCCGGTGCCTGAGTAATGCCACAGGTTGCCGGCCTTGTCACGGGCCACGAGGTCCGCCTTGCCGTCGCTGTTGGTGTCACCGGCGCTGACCACGCTGCTCATGCTGTTCCAGCCGTATCCGATCTGCTTCTTTGCGGCGAAGCCGCCCTTGCCGTTGCCCGGGTAGAGCCACAACCTGCCGGACGTGTCCGTGGAGATGAGGTCCGCCTTGGAGTCGCCGGTGAAGTCGCGCGGGGTGGAGTCCCCGGTTGTGGGCTGCTCAGTCGGCGTCCCGCCGCCCGGAGTTTCACCACCCGGGGTCTCGCCGCCGGTGTTGTCACCACCGCCGGTTCCTGCGGCAGCAGTCCAGCTGCCGATGCTGCTGGCATTGCCGGCGGCATCGATTGCCAGGGCCCGCAGAGTCTGGCCCGCTGCGAGCTGCACCGGTGCCGAGTACCGCGTGCTGCCGGCTGTCGGCTCGGTGCCGTCCAGGGTGAAGAAGACAGACGCCGTCTCATTGGCCGTCAGTGTCACAGCGGTGCCCGCCGGGACTTCGCTGCCCGCAACGTTGGCGGTGAGCGCCGGTGCAGTCTTATCCACGGTGAACGTCTCGGTCACCACTTCGGAGACGATGCCGAACGTCACGGCGATGAACTTCAGCGTCGTCGTGCCCTCGGTGGTGATGGGAATCGGTTCCGTGAACAGCGTGCTGGCCGTCGTCGGCTCCGTGCCATCGGTGGTGAAGAAGATCTGCGCATCCGCCGGAGTGGCCGTCAGTGCCACGAGCTGGTCCGTGGCGAACACGCCGCCGGCCGTAGTTGCTGTAGGTGTGGGCTCCGGAGGGGTCGCGCCGGTCGTGCGTCCCTGGACCACGAACTGGTCGGTCTCGCCGAGCAGTTCCGGGTCGCCCAGTACGTCGCCGTCGGCCTCGCCAATCTTCTCGACCTTGAAGAAATTGGTGTCATGCGGGCTGCCGGTCACGGCGTGCGGCGTGGCGCCGTCGCCGAGGTAGCCTTCGGGTGCACCTTCGGTCCAGCGAAGGAAGGGCCCGATCCTGGCCTCCAGCAGTCCGGAGAAGTCGCCGGTGGCGTTCATGGCGCCCAGGTCTTCGGTGTAATTGATGTTGCCGTCGACGTCCGCGGTCAGGTCCAGGACCCCGTAGGGGTGCGTGAACCGGTAGGTGGCGCCGGGTTCGAAGACCGCGTCGCCGCGGACGCGGATCCGGCCGAAGCCGATCTGCGTGTTGTCCTGGACGGTATCCGCCCCGAAGGCCGCTTCGGAGGCGAGAGTCAGCCGGACGTCCTCGCCGTCAATCGTGACTGCCGCGTCGGAGGCGAACCAGAACGCCTCTCCCGGGAAATTGTCGGGCCAGGACGTCGGCTGCGCCGGGTCGGGCCGGTCATCGACCACCGGGCAGAGCGGGTCATCCAGGCACAGGTCCAGCTGGACAGGCTCCTGGCCTTCCCAGCCGTTGTCCTTCAGCCACATGGGGAAACCGTGGTCGCCCGCCGGGCCGACTTCGGAGAGGTTGTGGACCTTGAACGGGAAGGAACGGATTTCGCCTGCGGTGCCGGTGGCCGGGTCGATGGCGACGGCCCGGACGGTAGTGGACGCGCTCAGAGGGATGGGACCCGTGTATTCACGGGTGGAGCCGGCCGGTTTCCCGTCCTCTGCCAGGCCCGGGGCGGTTCCGTCGGTGGTGTAGTAGATGTCCGGCGCGACGGATGGGTCATTCGTGGTTCCCGTGAGGGTGACGGTCTGCGGTCCCGCGAGGGGACCTGCGGCCGCGTCCGGACTGGCCTCGAGCCAGGGCCGGGTAGCGTCGAGATCGTACTCTTCCGTGTAGACGGGGGTAGCCTTCCCGTTGTCCTCCAGGTCGACGGCGATGTACTTCAGGGTTGTCGGGCCCGGTGTTGCCAGTTCGACGGCGGCTGCCGCGGACATGTCGCCCTCGGTCGGAACGAATTCCGTGCCGTTAACGGTGCCGTCTTCGTTGAAGCCCGGCTCGGTGCCGTCCGTTGTGTAGATGATCTTCGCCTTGTCGGGCAGGGACGCCTGGATCTTGACGGTCTGCTTGGAGTTGTAGACGCCCCCGGGCTTGTCGACCCCTGCTTTCAGTGTGGCGATTTTGCCCTGTACGGCGAACAGATCCGTCCGGGCGCTCTGGGCGTTGCCGGCAACGTCCGCCGGGCCCGAGACCTGGAAGTAGTCCGTATCGTGGG
>JAPSIT010000042.1 GCA_031178585.1 Arthrobacter sp. | reverse complement strand
CCGTGGATTCGGCGCTCACGCGACGGCCTGCGCGCCGGTGATTTCGACGACGGACCCGCAGATGTACGGCGCCTCGTCCGAAGCGAGGAACGCCACGAGCGCGGCGACTTCCTCGGGCTGGCCGATGCGTCCAAAGGGCACCAGTGCATCGAGGTCGGCTATGGTGCGGCCGTTGCGTGCGAGACCCGATTCGAGCATGGGGGTGTGGATCTCGCCTGGTGCGACGGCGTTGACCCGGATGTTGTCCGGTGCGTAGTCGCGGGCCAGATTTTTGGTGAAAGCCACGACGGCGGCCTTGGAGACGTTGTAGGCCACGTGGCCCGGAGCCGGATAAAGGCCCCACTGTGATGCAGTGTTCACGATGGCGCCGCCTCTTGCCCCGATCATGTGGGGAAGGACCGCCCGGCACACATGGAACAGCGAGTCGACATTGACGGCGAAGGACAGGTCCCAGTCGTTCTCCGTGAGGGAGAGAAGGTCCCCGCGGCGGTTTACACCGGCATTGTTGACCAGGACGTCGAGCCGGCCGCGCGCCTCAATGACCTGCTGCACCGCGGCTCTTGAGGCCTCGGGGTCAAGGAGGTCAAAGACGAGCGGCTCCGCCGAGCAGCCTTCGCCAACAAGGGCGTCGGCTACTTCCTTGGCCGCTGTCTCGTTGACGTCGGAGATGAACACGTGGGCGCCTTCGGTGGCGAGGCGGCGGCTGATGGCCGAACCGATGCCTCCACCGGCCCCGGTGACCAGCGCAGTCTTGCCTTCAAAGCGTCGGGGAAGTCCCGCCGTCGTCATGCTTAGTCTTCCAGAGAGAAGATGGTGCGGTGCCAGTCCTTGGCCTTTTCCCCGGTGAGGTCGTACATGACGTGCTTGACCACGGTGTACTCGTCGAAGGAATAGGTGGACATGTCCTTGCCGAAGCCGGACTGCTTCATGCCGCCGTGGGGCATTTCACTGATGATCGGAATGTGGTCGTTGACCCAGACACAGCCCGAACGGATCTCGCGGGTGGCACGCAGGGCGCGGTAGACGTCCTTGGTCCAGGCCGAGGCGGCGAGGCCGTAGGGGGTGTCGTTGGCCAGGGTGATGGCTTCGTCATCCGTGTCGAAGGGGGTGACGGCGAGGACGGGGCCGAAAACCTCGTCGCGGAAGATTTCGCTGTCCGGGGTGGCGTCGGCCACCAGGGTGGGGCGGTAGTAGGAGCCCTCGGCGAGCTCACCTTCGGGAATACCACCGCCGAAGACCCGGGCGTAACCGCGGGCACGGTCCACCATTTCGGCGACTTTGTCCCGGTGGACTTCGGAGACGAGCGGGCCAAGGTCCGTGGCCGGATCCGACGTTGGTCCGAGCTTGACCTTGGCGTAGAGCTCGGAGACGCCGGTGATGAAGTCCTCGTACAGGGAGCGGTGGACGATGGCCCGGGTCGCCGCAGTGCAGTCCTGGCCGGTGTTGATCAGGGACCCGGCGACGGCGCCGTGGATGGCCGCTTCGAGGTCGGCGTCCTCGAACACGACGAAGGGCGCCTTGCCGCCGAGTTCGAGGTGGACGCGCTTGGCGGTGGTGGCTGCGGCGTCCAAGACGGTGCGGCCGACGACGGTGGAGCCGGTAAAGGAGAGCATGTCCACGTCCGGGTGGCGCAGCAGTTCGGCGCCGACAGTGGAGCCACGGCCGGTGAGAACGTTAACGACGCCGTCGGGAAGGCCAGCCTCGGTGGCCACCTGCGCGAACAGCAGCGTGGTGAGCGGGGTGATTTCGGCAGGCTTGAGGACGATGGTGTTGCCTGCCGCGATGGCGGGCAGGATCTTCCAAGCCGCCATCTGCAGCGGGTAGTTCCACGGCGAGATGGAGCCGATCACGCCGATGGCTTCGCGGCGGATGGAGGAGGTGTGGTCCGCGGAGTACTCGCCGGTGGCCTTGCCCTCAAGGTTGCGGGCAGCGCCGGCGAAGAAGGCGATGTTGTCGATGGTGCCGGGGACGTCGAATTCGCGGGTGAGGCGGATCGGCTTGCCTGCCTGGCGGGACTCCAGCTGGGCGAATTCCTCGGCACGCTCCTCCATGAGCGCGGCGAATTTGGTCAGCACGGCCGAACGCTTTGCCGGCGTCGCCCGGGACCAACCCGGGAAGGCGTCCCGCGCGGCCCGCACGGCGAGTTTGACGTCGTCGCTGCCGGCGAGGCTGATGGTGTCGACGGTGGTTCCGTTGGACGGGTCGATGACGTCCACGGTTTCCCCGGAGGTGCCTTCGAGGATCTTGCCGTTGATGAACTGGCTCACAACTCCTGCTTTCAGTTGTTTGGAAAAATTTGGTGCTCGAGGTGGCGTTTGACGGCAATGTTCTGCACGAACACTGCCGTCAAATGCCATTTCGGGCGGGAGGTTACCGCGCGGGTTTAGGACTGGGGCGCCCAGATATCGCCGAGGGTGTATCCGGTCTGGAAGGGGTCGTTTTCGTCGAGAACCCACTGGGTGTGTCCGGTGATCCAGGCCCTGCCGGTGATGGTTGGCAGTACGGCGGCGTGTTCGGCCACCGTGGTGGTGCCGGTGAGGCGGCCCACGAATTCGCTGCCGATGATGCTGCGGTGCACGAAGTCCTCGTTCAGGCCGAGCTGCCCGCGTGCGTGCAGCGCGGCCATGCGTGCGCTCGTTCCGGTGCCGCACGGCGACCGGTCCAGCGCACCGGTCCAGGTTGACGGATCTTCGGGCAGGAGCCGCCCGTTGTTCAGTACCACGGTGTTGCGGTCCTGGCGGCCGGGGACCCGGTCGCCGGTATGCAGCATGACGAGGTTGATGCCGCTGATGTCCGAGTTGAGCGGATGCTCCACTTTGACCTGCTCAAGCGCAGCCATCTTGATGAGTGCCCCCGCCCGGGCAAGCTCGCGTCCCTTGTCCGGGTCAAGCTCCAGGCCGCAGTCTGCGACCTTTGCCTGGGCGAAGAACTGGCCCCCGAAGACGATGTCCACCGGAATGGTGCCGAGTTCGGGGACTTCCAGCGGAAAATCGAGCTCTACGACGTACGCGGGCACGTTGACCACCGTGACGGAGAGGACTTTGCTTCCCTCGACTTTGGCCACCGCCTTGACGGTGCCGACGGCCGTGTCGATGGTGACCTCCGTGATCGGTTCCGACATTTTGACCAGCCCGGTTTCCAGGGCGGCCGTGACGGCGCAGATGGTGTTCGAGCCTGACATCGGGGTAAATCCGCCCTGCTCCAGGACGACGATCCCGAAGTCAGAACCGGCGTTGACCGGCGGCAGCATGATCACGGAGCACAGCCCCGGGTAGCCGCGTGGCTCGTGCAGCATCAGGCGCCGCAACCAGTCGAGGTTGTCCTTGCAGTAGGCAAGCCGCTCAGCCATGGTGCCGCCCAGGACGAGCCCGGCGGCGGATGTCAGGATCCGTCCGGGCTCACCCTCGGCGTGTACCTCGATGGCGTCAAGCCACAGCTTGTTGGTCATGCTGCTGCCGGGATCACTCCGGCTTCACGCAGGATCTGGGCGAAGCGCTCGCGTTCTGCCTGGGGCAGCGGCTGGATGGGGAAGCGGGCAGGTCCGACGGGGTGGCCGATGATCTCGAGGCCGGCTTTGATGCCCGCGACATAGTTCACGGACTCCAGGAAGTCGCTGATGGCCCAGAGGTGCTTCCACTGTTCACGGGCCCGGGCCAGGTCGCCCTTTTCGGCGAGGGTTTCCCAGAACTCGACCGCGAGTTCGGGGACCACGCCGGCGGTTCCCCAGACCGATGCCTCAGCGCCGCTGGCGATGCCGAAGAAGGTCAGGGTGTCCCAGCCGTTGAACGCTTTGATGCTGTCGGTGCGGGCGGCGAGCAGCTCCGCCAGGCCGATGGCGTCATCGGAGGTGTTCTTGATGTAGTTGATGCCCTCGATTTCGCCGAGTTCTGCCAGTTCGGCTGCGGTGAGCCTGATGCCGGTGGCGCCGGGGACGTTGTAGTACACAACGGGGATGGAGATGGATCCGGCAACGGCGCTCAGGAATGCCTTCAACGTGGCGAAGTCCAACGGGTCGTAGAACGGCGGCACCAGCATGATGGCGTCGGCTCCGACCTTTTCGGCGTGCTGGGCCAGGTCTATCGCGCCCTGCGTGGACAGTGCGCCGATGCCTGCAATGACAGGCACCCGGCCTGCGGCGCTCTCGACATAGAGCTCGATGACCCGGCGGTATTCCTCGGGCGAGAGGGTGGTGAATTCACCGGTGGTGCCGGTGGGTACCAGGCCGTGGATGCCGGCTGCGACGAGCCGGTCAACCTGGGCACGCAGGGTCGGTTCGTCAATCTGGGAGGCGTCGGAAGTGAAGGGGGTGGTGACAGCGGCGAGGATTCCGCGGAGCTCGACCTTGGTGCGTGTGGACATGGTGTTTCCTTTCGAGAATGTGGTGATGTCTAAGGGGTCAGGCGACGGGCTGCGGCAAGGGCCGCGCTCCGCCCCTGAACCGGGCTGAAGAGAAGGGGGCCAGGGCCGGGGTCTGCTTGCCGCGCAGGACCAGGTCTGTCAAGGCGGACGCGGTGCCGGGCGCGAGGGTAATGCCCATCATCCCGTGGCCGGTGGAGACGTACGCGTTCTGCAGGTGTCCGAGGTGACCTATGACCGGCAAGCCATCCGGAGTCATGGGCCGCATACCGGCCATCGGCGTCGGCTTCGTGGCTGGCGGTTCCCAGCCGCGGAAGTATTTGCCTGGGGCGCGCATGATGGCATCGACCCGAACCTGGTTGACCTTCTCGTCCAGTCCGCCGAACTCCATCGTGCCGGCAAGGCGGAGACGGTCATTGAAGGGGGTGACTGCAACTTTGGCGTCCCAGAGATTGACCGCGCTGCGCAGGCCGAGCGCGGGAACTTCAACGCTGTAGCCCTTGCCGGGGCGCACCGGAAGGGGCACGCCGAACTGCTTCGACAGGTTCCCGCTCCAGGCACCGGCAGCAAGGATGAAGTTGTCAGCGGTGTAGCGGTTGCCGCCGCTGTGCACGGTGGTGACCCGGTTGCCGTTCCGCTCAACCGCGTCGATCGGCGAGTTCTCGACGATCCGGACGCCCATCGCGACTAGCCTGCGGTGCAGCGCCGCTGCCATTGCTCCGGGATCGACGTGCCGCTCTTGGGGGAAGTAGATTCCGCCAAGGACTCCGTCGGTGAGCAGTGGCTCCTGCTCGTGCACAGCATCCCGGTTGAGCACGCGCGGTTGGCGTCCGTATTGCGATGCCAGGTCCAGGTTGTCGATGTGGTGGTCGAAGTTATCCTGCTCCATGAACGCCATCAGCAGACCGTCCGTGTGCATCTCGAAGTCCATGCCGTCTGCCCGGTACTCATCGAAGATCTGGAGCGTGTCGGCGGCGAGGCGGAGATGGCCCTCAAATCCCGCACGCTGGTCACGCGCGTTGGACTTGCGCCACATGCCGAGCATGAACCGCACGAAGGACGGATCGAGGGAGGGGCGGATGTAGAGGGGGCTGTCCGGCCGGAGCATCCACTTCATGGATTTGAGTACGACACCGGGTCCTGGCACGGGTGCCGATTCCGCTGGACAGATCCATCCTGCGTTGACCTTCGAGGCGCCCAGGCCTGTTGCCCGGGCATCAACGACTGTCACCTCGGCGCCCTCCCGGGCGAGGTGGTAGGCCTGGGTTAGCCCGATCACCCCGCCTCCGATTACTACGGTGTGCACAATTGATCCTTTCTGGGTAGTTCTCTGGCCGGTGGTGCCGGTTCAGAATCGGACGGCGTCAACAAACTTCTGCAGATC
This sequence comes from Arthrobacter sp., assembly GCA_031178585.1. The sequence continues at coordinate 7,978 of JAPSIT010000042.1, read as the reverse complement.
CGGATTGTCGCAGTTTTCGAAGGCCATTTCAGGGGTTGTGTTGACGGCGATTTCACCGTTGTGGAAGAACACGACGCGGTCGGCTGCCTTGGAGGCGAAGGCCATGTCATGGGTAACCAAGGCTACGGCGATGCCGTCCTCTTCCTTGAGCCGGCGCAGCACGTCAAGCACTTCTGCTGCGACGGGCGGGTCGAGGGCGGAGGTGATCTCGTCACACAGGATCAGCTTCGGCTTCATCATCAGCGCCCGTGCAATGGCAACGCGCTGCCGCTCGCCGCCCGAGAGCTGGGTGGAGCGGCTGAGGATGTGGTGCTTCATGCCGACCTCATCCAGTGCAGCCTCTGCCCGGTCCCGTGCTTCTGAGGCGGCCATGCCCCGTGTCTTGCGGGGAGCCAGCGTCATGTTGTCGAGGACGTTCATGTGCGGCCACAGCGTGTAAGCCTGGAACACCATGCCGACCTCGGAGCTGACGGTGCCCCAGTCCTTGGTCCGCTTCTTGTCGGCGAACACCGTCTTGCCGTCAAAGGTGATCTCGCCGTCGTCGGGGTCCGTGAGCCCGGCCAGGGCACGCAGCAGGGTGGACTTTCCCGACCCGCTCTTGCCGATGATGACGGTGATGTCCCCTATGCGCATGTCGAAGTCGACGTTCCTGAGGATGGCGCGGTTGTGGAAGCTCTTCTGCAGGCCTCGTGCGGACACGAGGATCTGGCCGGTGCCGGTAGTTGCCGGGGCAGGGGCCGGTGTGGTCACCTGAGTTCCTTTCTGCTGGAGATCGGTGGAGCTGGCGGGAGTGAGGGTGCTGTGCCGGCTCATGCGGGCACCTTTGCGGCGGCCACTTTGGTTCCGGGCATCATACGGGCCAGCAGGCTGGGACCAGGCTTGAAGCCAGGGCCGGCCGTGTTCTGCATGCGCCGTTCGATCGCACTGGTGATCAGGGAGACCGGGAAGGCGATGGCGAAGTAAATGAACGCGGCGAGGGTGAAGATTTCCAGAGCGCGGTAGTTCTGGGCCGAGATGGTGTTCGAGATGAACATCAGGTCGGCGACAGCGATCGTGGAGACCAGTGCCGTGTCCTTGAACAGGGAGATGTTCAGGGAAAGGATGACAGGCAGCTGCTGGCGCATGGCCTGGGGGACGATGATGTAGCGGAGCTGCTGGAAGCGGCTGAGCTGCAGCATGCGGCCGGCTTCCACCTGCTCCACCGGCACCGACTGGAAACCGCTGCGGTAGGTCTCTGCCATGAAGGCAGTGAGGTTCGCTGTCAAAGCGATCACAGCTGAAGCGTATCCGGGAAGGGTCACGCCTGTCAGTGCGGGCAGGGCGTAGAAGATCCAGAACAGCTGGACCAGCAGCGGGGTGCACCGGAAGATCTCGATGTAACCCTGGGCCGTCCATCGGATGACCTCGATCTTGGACATGCGGCCAACCGCGACAGGGATGGCCAGGACCATGCTGATCACGATGGTGATGACGGTGATCTGGAGGGTGATCCCCAAACCCTGGATCATGCTGGGCAAGGCGCGGGCGACTACGTCCCAATCAAAGGTGTATCCATTCATGGCATTCTCCTAATGGAGGCTACTTCTTGCGAAGGTCGCCGAGGTTGTCGATTTCGACATAGTTGACCTTCTCGTAGGCCCGTGCCAGCTCGCCGCTCTTTTGTGCGCGTTCAATCGCGATGTTCACGATCTGCAGCGAGCGGGGGTCGATGGTCGCGGGCACTCCGTAGGCGGCGGAAGCGGAGTAGATGTCAGGAGTGGGAACCACGATCTTCAGGGACTTGTCCGCCTGTGCCTGCGACTCGGCGGTGGGCAGATCGGTGAATTCAGCGACAGCGCGTCCGGCGTTGACGGCTGAGATGGCGTTCGCATAGTTGTCCACGGACATGATCTTCGAGGTGTGGCCCTGCAGTGCCTTCTCAGGGGCGGAGCCCTGGGCTGCGGTGATCTGGCCGCCGTTCTTGATGATCTCTTCCGCCGTCTTGAACGGCGAGTTGGCCTTCACCACGAACACGCCCTGGTACTGGTAGACGGGGTCGGTGAAGCCGATGGCCAGGGAGCGTTCCACGGTGTAGTCCAGGTTCGCGGCGAAGTCGTAGCGGTTTGCCTGCAGGCCGGCCACGATGTTCTTCCACTCCGCGGGAACCGGAACAAGCTTGACGCCGAGCTGCTTGGCCAGCTCGCGAAGCGGAATGAGGTTCGGCCCACCCAGCGTGCCGTCAGCCTCCTGCACGGTCATTGGCGGGGCGATGGCGACACCCACGCGAAGCTCACCGCGCTTCTTGATCTCATCAATGAACGTGCCCTGCGCCGCGCTTGTCGAGGCGTTGGCGGAGTTTCCACGGAAGCCTGAGCCGATGTATCCGCCTGCGATGGAAACAAGAATCACGGCGAGGACCGCTAGGACTACTTTGCTTGTCTTGGTCATAGTGCGCTCTCTTCGAGTTGCGGGTTCCCGGGGTGTTCGGCGGTTACGCCGGGGTCATCCGGAAGAACTGGCTAGTGGTTCTGGGAATCTTGCGATTCTTTAGGCTTATGGGCTTAGGCCCTTGGGGTGTGACTGCCTGACTGAACACCGTTGTTTTATTGTCAGGCAATTTGGCGATAAGGCAACGCTACTACTGTGAGCTGCCCCACGTCTAGTCCCCAGAGGCTCTTCGGCGTCACAAAGCCGCGACGCTCCCGGTTCGGGCAGGCGAGGGGCTCCCGGCAGGCGGCTCGCCTGAGGACTGTTCGGGCATTTTGTCGGTGGCGGCACGGAGCCACGCGGCCGGCTCACCCTTGAGTGCCGGCATGACGCTGCCCTCGCTTGGATACCTCCAAGACTCGGTGCTGCCCTGGGGAATCCACCATCCAGTGGCGGGACAATGTTCCCCGGTCCTGGTGGTGGCTGCGGCGGTGCGGTGGATGGAACGGGGCAGCGGCGATCTGCGGTTCATGGTTCTCCTTGGGAAGTGTGCGGTGCCCGTGCGGTAAGTGCGGCTTGCGGTAACTCACGCTAGGACCGGCAATAAGGACTGCGATCATAGACATTTGTTGGACTCAGCTTTGAAGAACCGACATATGTAGAACGGCAAAGGTCCCCGTTCCCGCCGTACGGTGGCTTCAGATGATTTCCATCGCCCTAGCAACCAAGAAAGAGAAGACTGTGTCTGATAACACCGAACTGCAGGTTGTCCCGCACTGGATCGGCGGCCGGGAAGTCCCTTCCTCCGGCGACCGCACCGCGCCGGTCTTTGACCCGGCCCTCGGCAAGGAAACCAAGCTCGTCAACCTGGGCTCCGCCGAGGACATCGAGACGGCGATCTCCTCCGCCTCCAAGGCGTTCCCGGCATGGCGGGACCTGTCGATCACCAAGCGCCAGCAGATCATTTTCCGTTTCCGGGAACTGCTTAATGAGCGCAAGGGCGAGCTGGCCGAGATCATCACCTCCGAGCACGGCAAGGTGCTCTCCGATGCCCTGGGCGAAATCACCCGAGGCCAGGAGGTGGTGGAACTCGCCACCGGCTTCCCGCACCTGATCAAGGGCGAGCACTCCGAAAACGTCTCCAGCGGCGTGGACGTGTACTCCACCAAATCCCCGCTCGGCGTCGTTGGCATCATCAGCCCCTTCAACTTCCCTGCGATGGTTCCGCTGTGGTTCCTTCCGATCGCCATCGCCGCTGGCAACACCGTTGTCCTGAAGCCCAGCGAAAAGGACCCGACGGCGGCCAACTGGCTCGCAGCGCTGTTCAGCGAGGCCGGCCTGCCGGACGGCGTCTTCAACGTCCTCCACGGAGACAAGGAAGCCGTGGACGGACTGCTGGAACACCCCGACGTCAAGGCCATCTCCTTCGTCGGCTCCACCCCGATCGCCCAGTACATCTACGAAACCGCGGCCCGGAACGGTAAGCGCGTCCAGGCCCTGGGCGGCGCCAAGAACCACATGCTGGTCCTGCCCGACGCCGACCTGAACCTGACTGCCGATGCCGCCATCAACGCCGGCTTCGGTTCCGCCGGTGAGCGCTGCATGGCCATCAGTGTCGTCGTCGCGGTCGAACCCGTCGCCGACGAACTCATCGAGAAGATCACCTCGCGCATGGCCACTTTGCGCATCGGCGATGGCCGCCGCAACTGCGACATGGGCCCGCTGGTCACCAGGCAGCACCGCGACAAGGTCGCCTCGTACATCGAGCTCGCAGAGACCGACGGCGCCAAGGTCGTCGTCGACGGCCGGAACATCAACGTGGACGGCGACGAGAACGGCTTCTGGCTCGGCCCGACCCTGATCGACGACGTCCCCGTCACCTCCCGCGTGTACCAGGAAGAGATCTTCGGCCCGGTCCTGGCCGTGGTCCGCGTCAGCAGCTACGAAGAAGGTTTGCACCTGATCAACTCCGGTGCCTTCGGCAACGGTACAGCGATCTTCACCAACGACGGCGGCGCCGCCCGCCGCTTCCAGAACGAGGTGGAGGTGGGCATGGTCGGCATCAACGTGCCGATCCCGGTCCCTGTGGCCTACTACTCCTTCGGCGGCTTCAAGGACTCCATCTTCGGCAGCTCCAAGGCGTACGGCCTGCAGGGTTTCCAGTTCTTCACCCGCGAGAAGGCCATCACCTCCCGCTGGCTCGACCCGAGCCACGGCGGCATCAACCTGGGCTTCCCCCAGAACTAAACATACGCCGTCAGGGGCGGCCAGAGCGTTCAGCGCTCCGGCCGCCCTCTGTCATGTCTGGAAACTGTCATGTCCTGGCACTGTCGTGTCCCGGCTCTGTCATGTCCAAGAACTGCAGCGCTGCGTACAGTTCAAGCCGGTCCCGCAGCCCGTCCAGGTTGAGCCCGAGGATGCTTCCCGCAGCATCGATCCGGTTCCGCAGCGTGTGCCGGTGCACTCCCAACTGCCTGGCCGTGCGGTCCCACACGCAGTTGTTCGTCAGCCATGCCGCGACGGTCACCAGCAGCTGGGTCTGTTCGGCCGCGTCGTGCCTGGCCAGCGGCTCTATCAGCCGACGGGCCACCGATTCGGCTTCCTCCCGCCGCAACAAGCCGAGCATGCCGCCGTCGGCCACCTCCGAGAAGTCCAGCAGCGGCCGGGACAGCTCCCCTGCCCTCTGCAGGGCGCGCTCGCCCTCTTTCAAAGCCTGCGCCAGACCGGGAAAGTCGGTGGGTGCAGAGGTTCCGGCCGTGGCCCCGTACCGTCCCAGCAGGGCCGCCACCTTCTGCTGATGGACAGGGTTGGCGAGGACCACGACGTTCTCGTTCCGCTGCGCATAAAAGACTGCGCCGCGGTGGTCATCGGAGAGCAGTTCAAGGGCTTCCAGCAGGTTCTGCCCCTGGTGGGGAGGCCGGGCTGCTGTAACAATCACCGGTTCGCCCGGAAGGCGGCCCCACACCTGCCGTGCCGTCCGGGCCGCCACATCCGTGCTTCCGGAGAGCAACTGCTCAAACACCCCTGAACGCAGGTGCCGGCGTGCCGTATCGAGTGTCCGGGTCTGTTCCAGGGCCAGGCTGGCCAGGGCGATCACACTGTTGATGATGTCCGTTCTGGCCGGATCCAGCGGCTCAATTGCCCCAAGAACCAGCACGCCGCGGAGATTGTGGCGCCGTCCCAGCGTCTGGAGCGTGATCTGCTGGCCTTCGACAGTCAGCTGCGCCACGGAGCGGGCACCCTGGTCCAGGGCGCGCCGGACTGCCCCTTCCACCGAGGGCATCAGGTCAGAGGGCACCGGCCGGTTATTCGGCATGAGTATGTGGTTGCCGGCTGCGTCGAACAGCGCGACCCAGCCGTGAAGCTGGCGCTCCAGTTCCGCAAGAATCGAACGGAGTCCGTCCGGGCGCAGGGCAGCCCGGGCTATCGACCGTTGCGCCTGCAGCGACCACTCAGCCCTGGCGTTTTGTTCCCTTGCCAGCCAGTCGGCCACGAACCGGATGACCGCGATGAACGGGGTCCTGTCCGGCACTTCGAGGAGCGGCAGGCCCTGTTCCCTGCAGGCGGATTCAAGGCCTTCGGGCAGGGCTCCGTGGATGACCTGCGTGGCGAAGCCAAGACCGGAAATCCCGTGGTCCACCAACCGGCGCACGTAGTCCTGGTAGACATCGCCATCAGCGTCGCTGACCGGAAATTGCGTCCCGTCGGTAAGCAGCAGCTGCCCCGGATCCAGGAACGGAGTGGGGTCGTCCAGGTCCGAACTGTGCACCCATGAAACAGTCGTATCGAGCGCTTTGCTGTCCCGCTCGGGAACAACGAGCCGCAGGTTCAGCCCGGTGTTGTGCAGCAGTGTGTTGATGGTCGGCGGCACGTTATCCGGCCTTTGACAAACGGTCGATTCTCATGAACCCGAGTATACAAATGTCTAAGGACGCAGGTGGGTCCCGGGACCGATCATAAAAGGGATCCCACAACCCTTCCCTGAGAGGAAACTTCTCATGACCCACACCCAGACCGCCGTGGCTCCAGCAGTCACCAACGAGGACGTGGTCGCCCTGGACCGGGCGAACGTCTTCCACTCCTGGTCGGCGCAGAAAACCCTGAACCCGCTGGTCATTGCCGGTGGTTCAGGCAGCACCGTATGGGACCACGACGGCCGCACTTACCTGGACTTCTCCAGCCAGCTGGTGAACACCAACATCGGGCACCAGCACCCACGGGTCATTGAGGCAATTAAGCAGCAGGCCGAATCCCTGGTCACCGTCGCCCCGGCGCATGCCAACCACACCCGTGGTCTTGCCGCCGAGAAGATCCTCGCCCACGCGCCGGACAACATGGATAAAGTCTTCTTCACCAACGGAGGAGCCGACGCCAACGAAAACGCCATCCGGATGGCACGGCTGCACACCGGCCGGGACAAGGTCATTTCCCGCTACCGCTCGTACCACGGCAACACGGGCGCAGCGATCGTCGCTACGGGTGACTGGCGCAGGATCCCCAACGAATACTCCCGCGGCCACGTGCACGTTTTTGGGCCCTACCTGTACCGCTCGGAGTTCTGGGCTGAAACGCCCGAGCAGGAGGCGGAGCGCGCCCTGCAGCACCTCCGGCGCACGATCGAGGCCGAAGGGCCGCAGTCCGTGGCGGCAGTGCTGCTGGAAACCGTTCCCGGCACCGCCGGCATTCTGCTGCCGCCGCCCGGATACCTTGAGGGCGTGCGTGCCCTGTGCGACCAGCACGGAATTGTCATGATCCTCGACGAGGTCATGTGCGGTTTCGGGCGCACGGGCAACTGGTTCGCGCTGGACGCATACAACGTCAAGCCCGACCTCATCACCTTCGCCAAGGGCGTCAACTCCGGCTACGTGCCGGTGGGCGGCGTCATCATCTCCGAGGAAATCGCCGCTACCTTCGATGAGCGAGTGTTCCCCGGCGGCCTCACGTACTCGGGACACCCGCTGGCCGCGGCCTCCATCGTCGCCTCCATCGAGGCCTTCGAAGAAGACAACATCGTGGAGAACGCCGAGCGCATCGGCCGTGACCACCTCGCGCCCGGCCTCGCCGCACTCGCTGCCCGGCACCCCGTCATTGGCGAAGTCCGGGGCAGCGGCGTTTTCTGGGCCCTGGAACTCGTGCAGGACCCCCAGACCCGGCAGCCCGTCACCCCGGCCTTCATGGGCCGCATTAAGACGGAGCTACTGAACCGCGGGCTGCTGCCGTTCATCGCGGACAACCGCATCCACGTCGTCCCGCCCGCCGTGGTTACCCCCGAGGAAATCCGCAGGGCCCTGGAAATCTACGACGAGGCACTCGCCGCCGTGAACTGACAAGCAGCGCTGCTGCCCAAGGGGAACTGTCCCCAAGGGGGTGGGAACTACGACGCCGGCCGGTCACCGTGTAAGGTGACCGGCCGGCGTCGTAATTAATGCTGTGGTGAAAATTGCGTCGGTGAGGCAGCCGGATCTAACCCAGCGAAAATACCCGACCGGTCTGGATCCCCTCAACGGACTTCAGGTAGGCCTGCCCCACAGCCTCGGCGGGCACCTTAGTGAATCCGGGGAAGTAGTCGTGG
>JAPSIT010000041.1 GCA_031178585.1 Arthrobacter sp. | reverse complement strand
ATTTCTCCGGGGCCCTTCCCTCTCTTACGTTTCACCTGACCGCGTACCCGCCTCGCCGGTGTTCCAGCTTTAGCGCTGGCTGTCGTCCGTCCCCTGCTGCGGCTGGTTCGCGTCGTTGATGCGCACACCGTACTGCGGGCGCCCGTCCGGCAGGTCAGGATAGCGAACGGACGGGCGGACCGGCGGCTGGCCGCCGTCGGGAGTCTGCCCTTCGGAAGGGCCCTGTCCCTGGGGCTGAGGACCCTGCGGCTGCGTCCCCTGGGGGAACTGCTGTCCCTGGGGAAACTGCTGCTGCGTGCCTTGCGGCTGCTGCTGGGCGCCGTGCTGAGGCTCTTGCCCGCGGGCGTCCTGCCCGCGCTGGCCATAGGGATCGTTCCAGCCCGCGGGCCGCTGCGGCGCCTGGCCCTGATGAGGACCCTGCTGCTGGCCGGGATGCTGATACGGCTGGTTGTAGTAGTCGCGCTGCGTGTAGTTGGAAGGCCCACTGTAGTTGGACGGGCCGCTGTAGTTGGATGGCCGCGCGCCTGCGGAGGCGTCCGACGGCGACATCGGCAGCTGCTGCAGCAGCCTGCGGGCCTCGTGGGCGGCCTCGAAGGACACTACAACGTCATAGTTGGTGGCTACCACTTGGCTGGTGGACGTGAAGTCCCGCTTGCCGCGTTGCATGGCGTAGGTGACGATGCCAAACAGCATGAAGAAGGCCGCACCCATCAGCACCGAACTGATGATGGAGAACGTCCCTCCGGCCGGCGTGAAGAAGGAAAGCATGACGCCGACAAAAAGCCCGAACCACATGCCGCTCAGGGCTCCCGACAGTGCAACGCGGGGGTAGCTAAGCCTGCCCGTCACCCGCTCCACCATCTTCAGTTCGTTGCCCACAATCGACACCATGTGCACCGGGAACTGCTGGTCGGCAAGATAGTCGACTGCCTTCTGGGCGTCCAGGTAGGAGGAGTAGCTGCCGACGGTGTCCCCAGTGGGAACAGTCCGGGACTCGTCGGAGCCGGGGACACCGGCCTTGGGAGCACCAAAAATGTTTGACATACCCCCATTCTTGCCCAAAAGGATGGGTGTGAGCTGAAATTCAGCTAAAAGTGAGCAGACTCGGTAGCCTGTAGAGGTGAGCACAAATCCTACCCGCGTCTTCGTTGCACGCCTCCTGGGGCTGGACGTCTTCGACCCTTTGGGCGACCGTCTGGGCCGGCTGCGCGACGTCGTGGTGCTCTCCCGCGGTACCCGCGGAGCCCCCCACGTGGTGGGCATCGTCGTCGAGGTGCCGGGCAAGAAGCGCGTGTTCGTCCCGATGACCCGCATCACCTCCATTGACCAGACGCAGATCATCTGCACGGGCCTGGTCAACCTGCGCCGTTTCGAACAGCGCGGCGCCGAGACCCTTGTGGTGGCGGAGATGTTCGACCGGCGCGTGACGCTGCGCGACGGCAGCGGCGACGCCACGATTGAGGATATCGCCATGGACCAGCACCGTTCGGGTGACTGGTTCGTCAGCAAGCTCTTCGTCCGCCGCGGGCATTCCCTCGCGCCCCTGAGCAGGCTCCGCCGCAACGAAACGCTGATCATTGACTGGGCGGACGCGCTTCAGGGCGCCAAGACGGAGCCCCAGGCCGCAACCCAGTTCGTGGCCACGCACGAGGACCTCAAACCCGCAGACTTCGCCGAGGCGCTGCAGGAAATGAGCGACAAACGGCGGTTTGAAGTGGCCAGCGAACTTCAGGACGAACGGCTTGCCGACGTGTTGCAGGAACTCCCGGAAGACGACCAGGTGGAGATCCTCTCCTCGTTGGATGTGCAGCGCGCGGCCGACGTCCTGGAGGAGATGGACCCGGATGACGCCGCCGACCTCCTCGGCGAGCTCCCCTCCGCCCAGGCGGAGGAACTGCTGCAGCTGATGGAACCGGAAGGCGCCGAGGATGTTCGGCGCCTGCTGGAATACGACGAGGATACCGCCGGCGGTCTTATGACCCCTGTGCCGGTCATCCTGCCGCCTGAGGCCACGGTGGCTGAGGCCCTCGCACACGTACGGCGTGAAGAACTCTCACCTGCCCTGGCGTCCTCCATCTTTATTACACGGCCGCCGCTGGAAACCCCCACCGGACGGTTCCTTGGGGTTGTCCATATCCAGCAGTTGCTGCGTTTCCCGCCGTTCGAACCGTTGGGCAACCTCGTGGACAAGAACCTGGAGCCCCTGTCGGACCAGGCACATATCAGTGAGGTTGCGCGTACCCTGGCCACCTACAACCTGAATTCCCTTCCCGTGGTCAACGAGGCGGGCCGGCTGGTGGGGGCCGTGACGGTCGATGACGTCCTGGATCATCTGCTGCCGGACGACTGGCGGGCAAATGACGGCGAAGCTCCGATCAGAAGGCTTGGAGGCCGCATTGGCTGATAACGCACCAAAGAGCCCTGGCGTAAGGGGAGCAGGCAAGGCGGCGGCAAAAGGCGGCCTGGACACGCCCTTGAGCGGGCGCCAGCGCATCCTGCCTAAGTTCTCGCCCGACCCCGATGCCTTCGGCCACGCCACCGAGGGATTCGCCCGTTTCATGGGCACGCCGCAGTTCCTGCTCTACATGACCGTTTTCTGCGTTTTCTGGCTGGTGTGGAACACTTTCGCGCCCGTCGAGTGGCAGTTCGACAAGGTGGAACTCGGGTTCACCCTCCTGACTCTGATGCTCTCGCTGCAGGCGTCCTATGCGGCGCCGCTGCTGCTGCTGGCCCAGAACCGGCAGGACGACCGTGACCGTGTCTCCCTCCAGCAGGACCGCCAGCGGGCAGAACGCAATCTTTCCGACACGGAATACCTGACCCGGGAGCTGGCCTCGCTGCGGATTGCCCTGCGGGAAGTGGCTACCCGCGACTACGTGCGGGCGGAGCTGCGGAGCCTCCTGGAGGACCTGGTGGAAGCCCAGGAGGAACTCCGCAGCCACGATCCCTCCGGTGAGGGCAGCCACGAGTCACCGCGGGACCTGGTCCGCGAGAAGCTCAAGGAAAAGCGGGAGCGCCAGCGGAACCCGCGCACCCAGCAGATCCCCAAGATCAAGTCGGAAAAGCACCGCCATGGCCGGCCGTCCGACCAGCGCCCCACAACTCCGGAAAGCTGAGCACCTACAGCATGAGCACGTCCCTTGCTTCGGCCGTTAACGCTGCCCTGGCAACTGTCATTGATCCCGAGCTGCGCCGTCCCATCACCGAGCTTGGCATGGTTGACGCCGTGGAAATTTCCGACGGCGGCGCCGTGCGCCTTTCGGTGCTGCTCACCATTGCCGGCTGCCCGCTGCGGGAGACAATCACGAAGGATTCTGAAGCGGCACTGCTGGGCGTCCCGGGAGTCACCGCCGTTGAGGTCGAGCTGAAGGTCATGACGCAGGCCCAGCGTGACGCCCTGAAAGAGCAGCTCCGGGGCCCCGGGGGCCAGCGCGGCATTCCTTTCAACCAGCCCGGATCCCTGACGAAGGTCTTCGCGGTAGCCAGCGGCAAGGGCGGTGTGGGCAAGTCTTCAGTGACTGTGAACCTCGCCTGCTCACTGGCTGCCCAGGGCCTGAGGGTCGGAATTGTGGATGCGGACGTATACGGGTTTTCCGTGCCGGCACTCATGGGCATCACCCAGGCTCCCACCCGAGTGGACGACATGATCCTTCCGCCGGTGGCTTTCGGCGTGAAAGTCATCTCCATCGGCATGTTCGTTGCGGGCAACCAGCCCGTCGCGTGGCGGGGTCCGATGCTGCACCGCGCGCTGGAACAGTTCCTCACCGACGTTTACTTCGGTGATCTTGACGCCCTCTTCCTGGACCTGCCTCCCGGCACCGGAGACATCGCCATCTCAGTGGCGCAGCTGCTGCCCAGGGCTGAGATCCTGGTCGTCACCACCCCGCAGGCGGCAGCGGCGGACGTCGCTGAACGCGCAGGCGCGATCGCGACCCAGACCGGGCAGACCGTCGCCGGCGTCATCGAGAATATGTCGCATCTTGAGATGCCCGACGGCAGCCGCATGGAGCTGTTCGGAAGCGGAGGAGGCCAGCTGCTCACCGAGCGCCTGAGCACCACGACCGGGACGAACGTGCCGCTGCTCGGCCAGATTCCTCTCGACATCCTGCTGCGGGAGGGCGGGGATTCCGGGCTCCCCATTGTGCTCGGCCAACCCGAAACGCCGGCCGCCGCCGCGCTTTCCGGCATCGCCGGGAAACTCGCATCCAAACCGCGGGGCCTTACAGGAATGAAGCTCGACGTCCAACCGCGGTGAGCGGGGTAGGTGGCCTCGGTCAACCGCAGTGATTGGCTAGGTCGCCTCGGTGTCGAAGGGTGCAGGTTCTCCGTCGGGCAGACGCTCAATGGTGCGCCCGGGCCGCTGCACAGGGGCCTCAGCAGCCCCGGCGACGGCCGCGGCGGCGACTGCCGGCCCTCCTGCACTGACCGGCTTGGGAGCGTCTTCAAGCAAGGCTTCCCGGATGATGCGGCGCGGATCGTATTGCCGGGGGTCGTACTTTCTCCAGTCGACGTCATCGATGTCGATGCCGACTTCTTCTTTGATCTGTTCCCGGGCGCCGGACGCCATCCGCCGTACTTCGCGGACCAGGTTTGTCAGCTTCTGAGTGTATTCGGGCAGCCTCTGGGGGCCGATCACCAGAATGCCGATGAGCAGCAGAAGGAGAAACTCCGGGCCGTTGATTCCAAACACTTTAGGAAGATTACCCTCTCGGGCGAGACGCTGACGATTTAGCCGCCGTCAGGACAACGGGAGCAGAGGTCAAACAGTACCGCGTCACCGGTCGGAGTGCCCGGTCATGTGGTCCAGCTGAAGGGCAATTTTGCGGAGTCCGCGCTGCAGCCGCTCCGTCACCTCTTCGCTGCCTGGGTTGCCGGCGGAACTGCCGGGATCGGCTGCTGCCGATACTCCCGGTTCCCAGGCTCCATCCTCAACGGGCACGTGGTTCCCGCCGCCCCGGCTCCAGGCGCCGTCGGCCGCAGACAGCACCGCCAAGGCATCGTCGGCAACGTTCGCGGGCAGGTCGGAGACATAGGTGAACGTGCTGCGTCCGGTCTGGTAGATGGCGCTCCACGGTGCCGACGCCTTTACCCAAAGCCGGGCATTCCCGGCGCCGGAGTCAGGCACGGGGGGTTCTTCCACGGCGACGAAGCCGTCCTCGCTTGCGGCGTGCCCTGTCAGGGGGTTCACTGGCCCCCCTGTGTCCGATGCCGTTCCCTGCAGCCCCGCGTCACCGGCCGCCGTCGTGTGCTGTTCCAGAACCGTTGCCGTGTGTCTTCCGTCTGAGAGACGAAGTTCGACGGTGGCCCGGCCGGCGTAGGTCTTCGAGGTCGCGGACACCACGTGAAAGCCCATGGACGCAAGATCCGGGCACGCCCAGCCGCGGGAACGCAGCGACGCCACGTGGGAATCCGCGGGCGTTCCACCGGCAGCGTTGCCGGCAGGCGCACCTCCTGTTGCCTCCAGGGGCAACGCGGCCTGGCCTGTTTCGCCGGCTTTCGCAGAATCCCCCGACTGCACCCTGTCCCTCGACTCCCCCGAGAACGACGCCGCTGCATACTGGGGCGGATCCCCCGCGGCCATGTAAGCACCTGCAGCAACGGCGCCTGCGGTGACCATGGCGGCACCACCGGCAGCCAGGCCCGCCAGCTTGAAGGGAGCCGCCCGGGGCGCCCGAGCGGGAGGGGCCGCAGCCAGCTCCCGGGTGCGGAGCAGGAGCCTCTCCGTCAGGTCGTCGCTGACGGCGGGGACCGCGGCGTCGCGCAGCCTCTCAAGGTACTGGCGTTGCCGGCGGAGGGCGGCAGCACAATCAGCGCATTGGTCTGCATGTTCCGGAGTGCCCGGGTGCTGCGTTCCTGCCAGAGGAAGGGAGGCTGCTGCCTTTCCAAGATCCTTCAGCACGTGGGTGAAGCGGTGCATGGCGCCGATCAGAGAATCCCCGCGATGCGGGGCAGCTTAAGCCGCGGTGCGCGCGACTGCTGGGGCCGCGGATCGCGGTGGGCGAGCTTTTCACGAAGCATGGTGCGCCCGCGGTGGATCCGCGAACGGACAGTGCCCAGCTTTACGCCCAGCGCCTCGGCCACCTCGTCGTAGGACAGACCCTCGAGGTCGCACAGCACGACGGCGGCACGGAAGTCCGGCGGCAGTTCTTCCAGGGCTGCCTGGACGTCCAGGTCCAGGTTGTTGAACTCAAAGCTTTGTTCCGGCCCCGGTTCCCTCCCCGGCAGCCGTGATTCGGCGTCCTCGGCCAGGGCGTCAAAGCGGATGCGGGTCTTGCGCCGGGCCTGGTCCAGGAACAGGTTGGTGGTAATCCGGTGCAACCAGCCGTCGAGTGTGCCCGGTTTGAAGTTCTCCAGTGAGCGGAAAACGCGGACGAACACCTCCTGGGTGAGGTCCTCGGCGTCGTACTTGTTGCCGGTGAGACGGTATGCCAGCCGGTACACCTTGGCCGAGTGGTTGGTCACCACTTCTTCCCAAGTGGGCATGACCCAGTCGGCTTCGGGCTCTTCAACTGCAGGGACAGGTGCCACAACTGATCCTGACATCGTCCACTCCCCTCGTGGATGTACTAACGCCTGATGTTGATTACATCATTGGTTCGGCGCCGATCACCCCTTGGATGAGCGGATAATTATCATTTCAAACTTGGCTGGGAATTTCCTGACTGTGGGCCCGCCTTTAGCCGTAGGCGCAACTGACACGCAAAGCGCGCTCCGCGGGCCTGCCGGGTCCATTGCCGAGGTGGCCTGGGCAGGGTCCCGCCGCACAGCTGGGCAGGCCGTCACCGTCCCGCGCCACGCGCCCGGACACAGTACTCTGTATGAAACACCCTCCTGCCGCCCAGAAAGCGATACCCATGAGCGCCGATAAGTCCACGAGCTGGTCCTATGCAGAAGATCTGCCTGCCGAGGATGAGGTCCTGTTGCGCGCCCGGGAACGCTCCTTCGAGCTGGGTGTGACGCCCATCGGCCGCGGTGTGGGGGCGGTACTCACGGTTCTGGCCGCGGCGTCCAAGGCGCAGACCGCCGTCGAAATCGGCACGGGGGCCGGTGTGTCCGGCGTGTGCCTTCTCCGCGGACTCGGCCCGCAAGCCGTTCTGACCACGATCGATGTGGATGTGGAGCACCTGAGGGCCGCACGCGAGGCCTTCCAGGAAGCCGGCAGCCCCGCGAATCGCACACGCACCATCTCCGGCCGGGCCGGGGATGTCCTGCCCCGGCTGACCGACGCAGCCTACGACCTCGTTTTTATTGACGGGGACAAGCCCAACTTCCCGCGCTACGTGGACCAGGCCGTGCGCCTGCTCAAGTCCGGCGGCCTCCTGATCGTCAACGACGCCCTGGACAAGGACCGCGTCTCCAATCCCGCTGCCCGTGACGCGACAACAGTGGTGCTGCGGCAGGTGGGCAAGGCGGTCCGCGACGACGACCGGCTCGCTTCCGCCATGCTGCCCACCGGCGATGGCCTGCTGGTCGCTGTTAAGAAGTAAAGGGCCGGTCCAGAAGCCGCAGCCAAAAAGTGAGGCAGGGCTCGCAGCCTTCCGGCTGCAGGCCCTGCCTGCAAACTATTCGGTAACGCCTACGAGGCATTCCTTGAGGTTGGCCGCCTCAGCGGCATTGAGTTCGACGACGAGCCGCCCCCCGCCTTCGAGCGGCACACGCATAATCAGGCTGCGGCCCTCCTTGGTTACTTCCATAGGGCCGTCGCCGGTGCGTGGTTTCATAGCCGCCATGAGGAATATCCCCTCCAGTAGTCCCAGGACTGAGCAGCCCGGCCGGGCTGAGTCCGCATGGTCAAACAAGCCGCCTGGCGACTGGTTTCGGCAGCCGCCATGGGTGAAGTCTTCGAAATGCTATTTGTCCTTGCTTAACCCCTATTATCCTGTAATTACCCGTCTGTAGCTAATCGATGGACAATCGCTCCGGCCGTGATTCCCGGCGGCTCAGCCCGGGACGGACAGCCCGGTTAGGGCGGGTAGTCACCGCCGCCGGGAAGCTCAGCCCATGCCCACAGCCAGACGACCCAGACGATCTGCAGCAGGATGAACATTGTCAGGACCGCTCCCCGGTAGGCCTTCGAACGGGACACCAGGACAGCACCCAGCGCCAGGGGAAACAGCGGCAGCAGCATCCGGAACGTGCTGGTCTGCGGGTGCAGGAACACGATCAGGTAGCCCATGTAGCAGGCGCACCACAGCCGCAATTCTGTCCCAAGATGCGCAACCGGCCGCGACAGCAGGAACAGTGAGAACACCGCAACGAACACAAACGGTGCGGCAAGACCCAGCACCGGGCCGAAGAGGAGGACGCCGGTATCAAACCACGGTTTGAAGGGCACAAGGTCGTGCCCGCGCCACACCGTCTCGGTCTTGGTGTAGGCCGCGATGTCGCCGGTGGTTGCCCAGGCGATGGCGGGCCACAGGAGCGCGGAGATCCCGCTGGCTGCAGTCAGGGCCGCGAGCGCCCAGAGCTCGCGGGGGCTGTGAGCTCTTCCGTGATGGCGGCCCGGGTCAGTCCTCCGCCCCATGCCCTGCCAGGCCTCCCACACGCGGTACAGGAAGAGGATTCCGGCCATGGCTGCGAAGGGAACACCGGTCGGCCGGGAGAGGGCCATCAGCACCACTACCGGAATGGCCAGCAGGTAGTGCCGCCGGAGTACGAGCAGCAACGCTGAGGCGAGCAGGAGCATGTTCAGGGATTCCGCATAGGGAACCTGGAGTATGGCGCTTACCGGAAACGTGGCAAAGAAGGCCACCCCCCACAGCGCCGCTCCATGTGCCGCCCGGTGACGGAACAGGGAGTAGACAACGAAGGACGCAGCGAGGCCGGCAAGCATTGCGATGAGGGTCAGGGAGACTGGAGGGATAAGTCCGGTGGCGGCCGAGAGCGCCCGTCCCAGCAGTGGAAACAGCGGATAAAACGCCCAGGCGTTCTCCTGGACGCTCCCTGCACTGTCGACCGGAAGTTCCGTGGGGTAACCGTTGTCGATGACTTCGCCGTACCAGCGTGCATCCCAGGTGTTGATGAACTGCCAGTAGTCAGGCTTGGGGGGGAACCACGGGTTCACCCCCTGGTGCAGGGCTGCAGCCATGAAGATGCAGGCGCTCACCACGCGGGCCGCCACATAGATGACGGCAACCTGTACCCACCAGGGCCACCGCACGGCCTTCCCCCAAAGCCGTCCGGTGGCGGCTGCCAACGTTGCGGTCACAGCAGACGGCCGCGGGCGATCATCTGTTCGTGCGGAACCGGAAGTCGGACCGGTCAAGACCGCTCCTCGGCGACATGCCGGTCGGTGGGAGCCGGGGTCTCCCCGTTGTTGGTATGGATCACGGGCAGGGCATTCGCCTCGGCCGTGCCGGGGATCTCACCCCGGAGGTGGGCGCGCAGTCCTGCGATCTCGGCGTCCTTTGCCGCAAGCTGGTCCCGCAGATCGTCGAGGACCTGATCCACCTGGTCCATCCGGTAGCCGCGCAGGCCAAGGGCGAAGCGCACCCGGTCAATGTCGTCCGGTTTCGCTTCCTCCGGCAGCAGGACGGGAGGAAGCGACGCCACCGGCTCTTCCAAGCCGCCGTCGGTCAGCGGCGTGCTTGAAGGTTTCTTTCGGAAGATCTTGGCTCCAAGGTCGGTCCCGAAGATGGCGGCGACGCCGATCAGGACGATCGCAAGGAAGACGAGGAAGTTGCTCACATCATCCATCGTGCCAGACGCCGGCGCCGCGGCTACTCAGGCCGCTGCTCCTCGTCCGGGGACGGCGTCCGGACGTGGCCGTGGAGGACAAAGTTCACAGCCTCCTCCGGGGTGTCCACCACCTGGATCAAGTCCAGGTCCTTTTCGGAAACCATCCCCTCCGCCACGAGAGTGCCCTTGATCCATTCGAGCATCGGACCCCAGAAGGCAGAGCTGAGGAGAACGATGGGGAACGAGGTCACCTTCTGCGTCTGCACCAGAACCATGGCTTCGAACAGCTCGTCGAGGGTGCCAAGGCCGCCGGGCAGGACAATGAACCCCTGCGCGTACTTCACGAACATCGTCTTCCGGGCGAAGAAATAACGGAAGTTGATGCCCAGGTCCACCCACTGGTTCAGGCCCTGCTCGAACGGCAGCTCGATTCCCAGGCCGACGGAAACGCCGTTGCCCTCCACGGCACCCCGGTTTGCGGCTTCCATGGAGCCGGGACCCCCGCCGGTGATGACGGCGACTCCGGCTTCTGCCAGCTTGCGCCCCACCTCAACGCCCATGTCATAGAACGTGCTGCCGGGTTTGGTGCGGGCGGAACCGAAGACGCTCACCGCCTGGCCAAGGTCGGACAGGGCACCGAAGCCTTCAACGAATTCGCTTTGGATGCGCATGACCCGCCACGGGTCGGTATGGATGAAGTGGCCCGGGCCCTTGGTGTCGAGCAGCCGCTGGTCCGACATCTCCACTGCTGCCTGCTTGCGGCGGAGCTCGAGGGGCCCCTTGCGGCGGGGCTGGGCGGACTTAGACGGATCTGCATTGATGCTCATCGTCCAAGGCTAACCTGCTGACCAGCAGGTATCTCTTGAATTACGATCAGCGGGAAGTTGGAGTGATTGCGGTCATATGTGAGAGTTCTTCGATAGATTCTTCTCATGACAACTCAAGTGCCCGACAATGCGCTCGTCTCCCTGAATGCCGTAAACAAGCATTACGGCCAGCTGCATGTTCTGAAGGACATTAATCTCCAGGTCCGCAAAGGCGAGGTCGTTGTGGTCATCGGGCCCTCGGGTTCGGGCAAGTCCACACTATGCCGGGCCATCAACCGCCTTGAGACCATCGACAACGGCGAAATCAGGATCGACGGCAAAGTCCTGCCTGAGGAAGGCAAGGAGCTCGCACGCCTCCGTGCCGACGTCGGAATGGTTTTCCAGTCCTTCAACCTCTTTGCCCACAAAACCATCCTTGAAAACGTCACCCTCGGACCCATTAAGGTCAAAGGCATGTCCAAGGGTGAGGCGGACAAGGAAGCCATGGCCCTCCTCGAGCGTGTTGGCGTTGGCCACCAGGCTCCGAAGCTTCCCGCCCAGCTCTCCGGCGGCCAGCAGCAGCGTGTCGCAATTGCCCGTGCCCTTGCCATGAAGCCGAAGGTCATGCTGTTCGATGAGCCCACCTCCGCGCTCGATCCGGAAATGATCAACGAGGTCCTGGATGTCATGATCCAGCTGGCCAAGGAGGGCATGACCATGATCGTGGTCACCCACGAAATGGGCTTCGCCCGCAAGGCCGCGGACCGCGTGGTGTTCATGGCGGACGGCCAGATCGTTGAGGACGCGACACCCGAAGAATTCTTCACCAATCCCCAGAGCAGCCGGGCGAAGGATTTCCTGTCCAAGCTCCTCACTCACTGAACCTCCCGGGTTCACCCTTGGCCGTCCTTGCGGCCGCCCAATGAAAGGAATGTCATGAAGGCATTTTTGACCCGAAGGAAGTCCCTTCTGGTAGCAGCATCCGCAGCCCTGGCACTGACCCTGAGCGCATGTGGCGGCGGCACCGGCGGCGGTACCAACCCCAGCCCCGTCGAGAAGCCCAGCTTTGCTGCCGGCTCCACTATGGAGAAGCTCTCCTCCGCCGGCAAGGTAACTATCGGCACGAAATTTGACCAGCCGCTGTTCGGCCAGAAGGGCCTGGACGGCAAGCCGGTCGGTTTTGACGTGGAGATCGGCAAGCTCCTCGCAGCCAAGCTCGGCATCTCCGCCGACAACATCGAATGGGTGGAAACCGTCTCCGCCAACCGCGAGCAGTTCATCAAGCAGGGCAGGGTGGACATGATCATTGCCACCTACACCATCAACGACAAGCGCAAAACAGAAGTGGACTTCGCTGGCCCGTACTACGAGGCAGGCCAGGCCCTCATGGTGAACAAGGACAACACCACCATCACCAAGCCTGAAGACGTCAAGGGCAAGAAGGTCTGCTCCGTTACCGGTTCCACTCCTGCCGGCACCATCGTGGAAAAGTACGGAGCTGTCCTCGTTCCGGCAACCACCTACTCGGCCTGCCTTGAACCGCTGCGCAACAACCAGGTCGAGGCCATCACCACGGACAACGTCATCCTGGCCGGCTTCGTGAACAAGGAACCGGACGCCTTCAAGCTCGCCTCCGAGGAGACGTTCACCAAGGAGCCTTACGGCATCGGCCTGAAGAAGGACGACACCGAATTCCGCACCTGGATCAATGACCAGCTGGAGGAATTCGCAAAGGACGGATCCTACAAGAAGGCTTGGGAGGACACCGCCGGCGCAGTCATCAAGACGGCTCCGGAACTTCCCACGATCGACCGCTACTAAGACAGGCGTGGCGGTCACCGGTTACCGGGCTATCCCCGGCTCCGGTGACCGCCGCTTTCATTTACCGCACATTTCCCACAAACGCAGCTGAAGGACTCTATGGACGTCATCATTGAAAGCCTCCCGCAATACTGGGACGGCTTTCTTAGAACCCTGTTCCTGGCCGTCGTTTCCGGCATCATCGCCCTTGTCGTGGGCACGCTCCTGGCAGCCGCCCGGGTATCCCCGGTCGCGGCGCTGCGCGGGTTCAGCATGGCTTACGTAGAGGTGGTGCGTAACACCCCACTGACCATCGCCTTCTTTTTCGCCGCCATCGTCCTGCCCCGGCTCGGAGTCACGTTCGAGCAGTTCGAAATCGCGGCCATCATCGCGCTCAGCACCTACACGGCCGCCTTCATCGCCGAAGCAGTCCGCTCCGGCGTCAACAGTGTCCCCGTGGGCCAGGCCGAGGCGGCGCGCAGCATCGGCATGACCTTCGGCCAGGTGCTGTCCGTGGTGATCCTGCCCCAGGCCCTGCGCACGGTGATTCCGCCATTGATCAACATCCTGATCGCACTCGTCAAGAACTCCTCCGTGGCCGGTGCCTTCTTCGTTCTGGAGCTGTTCGGCTACGGCAGGCAGCTGGCCAATGACCACGGCGATGCCGTCATGTGGGTGCTGGTGGGCGTCGCATTCTTCTATCTCCTGATCACAGTGCCGCTGGGCTACCTCGCCCACCAGGTCGAACGAAAGGTGGCGATCGCGCGATGACCTCCGTTCTCTACGACGTCCCCGGGCCCAAAGCCCGCAGAATTTCACTCATCGGCTCGATCATCGGCGTGGTTCTCATCGGCGGCCTCCTCGCTTTTGCGCTCTACACACTGGCGCAGCAGGGAATTTTCGAGGCGCGGAGGTGGGCGATCTTCGGCCAGGCGGATGTCTGGTCCCTGATTCTTGACGGCATTGGCGCCACATTGGGAGCCGCCGCCATCGCGGCCGTGATTGCCTTCCCCTTGGGGCTGCTGCTCTGCCTGATGCGCATCTCGGACGTCCCCTGGATCCGGGTACCGACGAGGATCGTGTTGGAATTCTTCCGCGGCATGCCCGTGGTGTTGATGATGCTGTTCGTCCTGCTGGTGTTCGCCACCAGTCCGTTCATCGCCGTGGTCGCCGGGTTGGTCCTGTACAACGCCGCGATCTTCGCCGAGATCATCCGCGCGGGCATCCAGTCCCTGCCGAAGGGACAGCGCGAGGCCGGCCTTGCGATCGGGCTGACAAGCTTCCAGTCCCGACTGACGGTCGAGCTCCCGCAGGCGATCCGGCGCATGCTGCCCTCGCTCGTGGCGCAGCTGGTGGTCCTGCTGAAGGACACGTCACTGGGTTACATCGTCGCGTACGGTGAACTGCTCCGCGCCGTCCAGGTCATGGCCGACTTCCTGGGCCCCCAGTTCCTGTTCCCCGTATTCTTCGTGGCCGCGGCGATCTACATCGCCATCAACCTGGCAGTGTCCCGCCTCGCCATCTGGATCGAGCGCCACGGATCAAAGAAAGCGGCCGGCGGCGTCGCGAAGGC
>JAPSIT010000115.1 GCA_031178585.1 Arthrobacter sp. | reverse complement strand
CCACCGAAGCCGTTGAGGCTGAGGAAAACCTGACCAGCTACACCTCGGAAAGCGGCGCTACTGAGGCTGCCCCGAAGAAGGAGCGCCCGGCACTGACCGTTGCCGGCGCAGCTGTTGGCCGCCGCAAGGAAGCCGTCGCACGCGTCCGCGTTGTGCCGGGCTCCGGCAAGTGGACCATCAACGGCCGCGAGCTGGACAACTACTTCCCGAACAAGCTGCACCAGCAGGACGTCAACGAGCCCTTCAAGATCCTCGATCTCGAAGGCGCCTACGACGTCATTGCCCGCATCCACGGCGGTGGCCCCTCCGGCCAGGCCGGTGCACTGCGTCTCGGCATCGCCCGTTCGCTGAACGAGATCGACGTCGAGAACAACCGCGCCACGCTGAAGAAGGCCGGCTACCTCACCCGTGACGCCCGCGTCATCGAGCGTAAGAAGGCCGGTCTCAAGAAGGCCCGCAAGGCTCAGCAGTACTCCAAGCGCTAAATCCGCTTGCCCAGAAGCCCGTCCCGCCGTTCGGCGGGGCGGGCTTCTGCCGTTAAATCCCGTTCAGGGTTTAAGCCGGTCTCACCCGCCTTGAACCGGCTCAGCGCCAGCCGCTGCAGTGTGACCCGGCAGAGTATTCCGTGAGCAGGGCAAACGCCGAGACAAGGCTGTCCGCAGGCTACCCGGGGCGGGTTCCGGGACTCCCATCGTCTAAACTTGACCCGATGTCTACATTATTTGGAACAGACGGTGTCCGGGGCCTGGCGAATGGGCTGCTGACCGCCGAGCTCGCAATGCAGCTGGCCCAGGCCGCCGCCGTCGTGCTCGGCCATGAACGCACCAGCGGCGGTGGACGGCCCCGCGCCGTGGTCGCGAGGGACCCGCGGGCCAGCGGCGAATTCATCGCCGCCGCCGTGGAGGCAGGGCTTTCCAGCTCGGGAATCGATGTCTACGACGCCGGTGTCCTTCCCACCCCTGCCGCTGCCTACCTCGTGGCGGACCTGAACGCGGACTTTGGCGTGATGATTTCCGCCTCCCACAACCCCGCGCCGGATAACGGCATCAAGTTCTTCGCCCGCGGCGGCCAGAAGCTGCCGGACGAGGTGGAGAACGCCATTGAGGCACAGATGGGCAAGGAGCCTGTCCGTCCCCAGGGCGGCGAAGTGGGACGCATCCAGCGCTTCTCCGACGCCGAAGACCGGTACATCGTCCACCTCCTGGGCACCCTTCCGCACAACCTCGAGGGCCTCAAAGTGGTCCTGGACTGCGCCCACGGTGCCGCCAGCGGCTGTTCCCCGCAGGTCTTCAAGGACGCCGGCGCCGACGTCGTGGTGATCGGCGCCGAGCCCGACGGCCTGAACATCAACGAGGGCGTCGGCTCCACCCACCTGGGCCCCCTGAAAGCCGCCGTGGTGGCCCACGGCGCTGACCTCGGCATCGCCCACGACGGCGACGCCGACCGTTGCCTCGCCGTGGACCACGAAGGCAACGAGGTGGACGGCGACCAGATCATGGCCATCCTCGCCATCGCCCTGAAGAAGGCCGGCAAGCTCACAGACAACGTCCTGGTAGCCACCGTGATGAGCAACCTCGGCCTGAAGATCGCACTGAAGGGCGCCGGCATCCAGATCCGCGAGACAGGCGTCGGTGACCGCTACGTTCTCGAGGAAATGCGCGACGGCGGCTTCAACCTCGGCGGTGAACAGTCCGGCCACGTGATTCTCGCCGACTACGCCACGACAGGCGACGGCGTCCTGACCGGCCTGCAGCTCGCGGCGCAGGTGGCCCTCACCGGCAAGCCGCTCAAGGAGCTTGCCACGGTGATGACTAAACTCCCGCAGGTGCTCATCAACGTCAAGGGTGTGGACCGCAGCAGGGTCAGCGGTGACGCCGTGCTCGCCGCCGCCGTGAAGGCCGCCGAGGCAGAACTCGGCGACACCGGACGCGTACTGCTCCGCCCCTCCGGCACCGAGCCCGTTGTCCGCGTCATGGTGGAAGCAGGGGACCAGGCCACGGCCCAGGTCGTCGCCGAGCGCCTAGCGCAGGTCGTCCAGACAGAACTGGCCCTGACGGCTGCATAGGCCCAGCGAACCGGCAAGCCAGCGAAAACGCGAAAAGCGGTCCGCTTCCCGTCAGGGAGGCGGACCGCTTTTTTCGGCCAGCTAAAGGGGGAAGTCTATTTAGCGGGCAGGTTGCGCAGTTCGTCGCGGATTTCCTTCAGCAGCGCGATCTGCGGATCCTCTTCGGCTTCCTCCTTGACGTCTTGGTTGATGCCCAGCATCCGGTTGCGGCGTTCAATAAGGTGGTTCATCGGAACAATGATGACGAAATAGATCGCAGCGGACACCAGCAGGAAGTTGACCACTGCCGTCAGCAGGACGCCAATCCGGATATCCCCGAAGGCCAGAAAGTCGTCGAAGTTGGGCTGCCCCACGAGCAGCGAGATCAGGGGCATCATGACGCTCTTGACGAGCGCGTCCACTACAGAGCTGAAGGCCGCGCCAATGACGACCGCTACCGCCAGGTCGATCACGTTGCCTTTGAGAATGAACTTCTTGAATCCAGAGAGCATGGGAACCAAACTATCGCACTGGCCTCCGCTAAAGGGTTCCAGGTCCCGCGCCTCCGGATGGGGGTTGAGCGCCAGGCATCAGCGATACGCCGGCGCAGCTCCCACCCCGAAATACTCCTCCAAGGTGGCGATTCCGCGCTTCCGCATGTCGGTGGCTGCCTCGACCCCGATGTACCTCAGGTGCCAGGACTCGTAGTAGTAACCCGTGATCTGGTGGAACATCCATGGGTAGCGGACCACGAAGCCGAACCGGTGGGCGTTGGCTTTGGCCCATACCGCGGCCGGCTGCTCGGCAAAGCAGGGCTGGAACGCGCAGGCGCCGCCGCCGTCGCCTATGTCGAAGGCCCAACCGGTCTGGTGCTCTGAATGGCCGGGCCGTGCGGAGGCGGTGTCCGCGGCAGCCTGTCCCCGCGCGCTGACGTGGCCGTTGTACGTGGCCGCCTGGGTGGCATAGGAGCGGTAGCCGCTGGCCAGCGTCATTGACACACCGTCGGCAGCCGCTGCGGCAAACATCTTCTCGGCGGCGGCCGCCGTGGTCCGGTTCAGCAGAGCCGCCTCGCCCGAGACGGCCAAGGGGACCCGCGGCTGCACCAGGTTCCGGGGAGCGAAGTTCGCGGGCTTCAGCGGCCGCCGCTTGTTGACCACCACCCAGGGGCTGGCAGGGTCCGTCAGTGAATACTGCCTTGACAGATGGGACGCGGCCGACGGCGGTGCTGCCGCCCCCGTTGCGGGGGCCGACGGCGGAGCTGATGCTTTCGGGGTGGCCGACGGCGGCGCTGACGCCGAGCGGGTGGCGGGCGGAGCCGATGAGGTCCCACCGTCCGTGGACGGTGCTGCAGGCGCGGCTGGCGCTCGCGTCGCTGTCCCGCGCGGGACGCCAGGTGAGCCGGACGATGCAGGAGGTGCCGCCGTCGTACTTTCCGTTGCCGACGGTATGGTGCCGGAACCGGACGGAGTGCAGGCCGCCAGCGCGGTCAGTCCCGCTCCCGCGAGGAGCAGCCGGGTGACGGTGCGCCGGCCCGGGGCGGGGGAGCAGTCGCCGCACATAGGTGCTA
>JAPSIT010000040.1 GCA_031178585.1 Arthrobacter sp. | reverse complement strand
GGTGGGAATGGGGCGGTCCGAGGTGAGCGCCATGGGCAGCTGCACGTACGGCGGAACCTTGCCGGTCGACTTCTCGGTGATGGTGATGATCGACTTGCCGGGCTGGTCGGGATGGTTTTCGACGGCCTCGATGAGGGTCCCGAAGATGCCGTCGCGGGACACTGACTCCTTCGCATCGGGGTGCAGGGCGGAGCCGCTTCGTTTCGGCCGCGGGGTCCGCCCGCCGTCGACCTCCCCAAGCCCCTCAGGCAGCGGATCTTCGAACATCCGGAACCAGGTGGAGCCTGCCCGGAATTCCGAGCCCTCACTCATGGTGCCGGTCAGGCGCAGCGTCCGGGACTCGGTGCGCGCGCGGGACGTGGGCGGTGCCCAATCGGACACCACTTCGGCTTCCTCGACCACGAAGACGTTGCGCTGGTGCGACCAATGGTCCACTTCGGACTCCAGACGGTCGAAATGCTCCCACCAGAACTGTTTGGCTTCCCGGCGGTGGTAGCCGGTGGCCGCCGCGACCATGGCCACGGCCTGCTCGTCCATGGTCAGGGCGCGGTTGTCGGGGAGGGACCCCAGATAGCCGCGCAGTGCCTCTTCCTCGGGCAGTACTTTGTCCTGCAACTCCGGGACAGCCTCCACGCCGGAGCTGGTGCCGATGCTAGTGCCTTCCGGCTCGTCCCCGGCGGCTGAGACCTGTGCATCCCCTGAAGCGGGCGCATCGTGGCCAAGCTGCAGCAGCCAGTCCCGCAGGCGCAGGGTGGAGAGGCAGTCGTACTCGTTGTAGTCGGAGATGGACGCGAGGATGGCGGCGGCCTCGGCCTGGGTTTCCGGTCCGCCGTCGCGCGCGGTGCAGTAGGCGGCGTAGGCCACCACGGAGGCACCGGCATCCTTGACGTCTCCGGACCGCAGGTTGTCGCCCATGTACAGGGGCTCGAGTTTCTTGATGGAGTAGGAAGCCTCGGAGATCCGCAGGGAGTGCCGCACCGTGGCGTAGAGATCCACGAGCAAGCCTTCACGAAGCCAGGAATCGACGATGTCCTCACCTGCGACATGCCGCAGGGACAGCTTCCTGAGCGCTGTCTTCTCGTACGCGGCGTAGTGGTAGACGTGCATGTCCGGATACCGGTTCCGGCGCTCCTCCACATAGGCAAGGAAATCCAGGAACGCCCTGCGTTCACCCGCCAGGGAGTGCGCCCAGAAGGGCCGGAAGACCGGACTCGCACCGGGCGCATCCCCAGGCAGAGGTGCCTCGATCACACCGAAGAGGTACTCCAGCCCCCACTGCCCGCTCGCAGGATCCTGCCACAGCGGATCACCCTCGAAGTCGAAGAAGATGTCACCCTCGCTGGGAGCCGGGATGCTGGCCAAGGCATTGTCGGCCAGCACCTTGTAGGTGACGGTGTGCTCCTCGCCGTCCTTGTGGAAGGTTCGGAAGCCGTCCGGGGCTTCGCAGCCGGTCTGCATTCGAGCCTGCTCGCGCAGCCGGCGCCATGAACCTGTTGCCCTGTCCTCCGGGAGTTCTGCAAGGGCATCGATGGTGGTGATGCCGTCGGTAATGAGTTTTTTCCGCTGGACGAGGTTCATGCCACCGACCATCAGCAGGTCGCGGTGTGCGGACACCTGTTCGGCGCAGTAGTCGCACCTTCCGCAGTGCGCGGTCCCAGGCTGCTGCCACTGGATGGGGGCTTCCGAGGCCCGGTGGGCGGCAGTGAGTTCGCGGAATCGGTCGCGGCGATCGCGGAATACCGGCAGCAGGTCGATGAGGGAGTGGATGCTGCGTTCGAGGTTGCCCAGCACCAGCGTGACGCGGGGAGCAGGATCGAGTCCGAGTTTGATCAGCTGGTCCCCATAGGCGGCGAGCTGCAGCAAGGCGCCCACTTTCGCGTGCCGGGCCAGCTTCGTGTCCCAGACCGCGTAGCGCGGTGGCGTACCGTCGGTGGCCCTGCCAGCTGCTCGGGAGGCTCCTCCTTCAGTGCCCTCAGGGGCTTCCTTTACCAGGAAATCCGCGTAGCCGAGGAATTCGCCGTCGAAGAAGGTCGCCTGGAAGACCACGTCCGCACCGGACCGGAGGGCAGCGGCAGTTTCCTGGTGCTTGGCTGTCAGGTCGGCGCGGTCCGTGGTTCCGCGCTCAATGCTGTAGACGCCGGTACCGCGAGACCGGTCCCAAGTGCCGAACTGGGCGATGAGCTTGTCCAGCACCTTGTGTTCGTGGATGTCGCCGAGTTTCCCGGCGCGGGCCTGCATTTCATCCGCCGGCAAGTCGGCTTTGGGGGAGCGCCCCAGCTTTTCGTCGAGGATCCGGAGCGTGCGATATTCACACTCACTGGCCGTAACGAGATCACTGGCCGAGAACACCAGGTCACGGGGCGCCTCCGGCGTCAGTGGATCGAGCAGGAACATGGGGCCTCCCCATCGGCAGCCTGGCATCGGGAGGGTTCCCGGTGCCTAATTCGAATCTAGCAAGAGGCTGTGACAAAGAAGCAGGTGTTCCAGGAAAGGCCTGGGCAGGGGTTCGATCTCAAAAAAAGACGGTAACGGAACGTTATAGACCTCACCGCAGTGGACGTTCTAGACTGGCCGCACCCTCCGCTACCGGGCACCGACGACGCCGTCCGGCCCGCCGCCTGTTCGGCCCGAAGGGAGCATCGGAACACTTCATCAATCACAGCCGGCCCTCGTTGATGAGGGCCCGTGTCGCATAGGAGGAAGAGATGGAAGGGAACAAAGCGGTTGCCTACAAGGGACCCGGCAAGGTGGAGGTCATTGACGTTGACTATCCCACTTTCGAACTCAAAGACGGGCCAGGAGTCAATCCGGCCAACGTGGGGCGCCCTGTCCCCCATGCGGCAATCCTTAAGACTGTAGCTACAAACATCTGCGGCTCCGACCAGCACATGGTCCGAGGACGGACGACTGCGCCGACGGACCTGGTGCTGGGCCATGAAATCACCGGCGAGGTGGTCGAAGTGGGGCCCGGTGTCGAGTTCATCAAGGTGGGGGACATCTGTTCCGTGCCGTTCAATATTTCCTGCGGCCGGTGCCGGAACTGCAAGGAGCGCAAGACCGGCATTTGCCTCAACGTCAACCCGGACCGCCCGGGCAGCGCCTACGGCTATGTGGACATGGGCGGCTGGATCGGCGGTCAGGCCAACTTCGTGCTGGTGCCGTACGCTGACTGGAATCTGCTCAAATTCCCGGACAAGGACCGGGCCATGGAGAAGATCCTGGATCTGGCGATGCTTTCGGACATTTTCCCCACGGGTTTCCATGGCGCCGTGAGTGCAGGGGTGGGCGTCGGGTCGACCGTGTACGTCGCGGGGGCCGGTCCTGTCGGGCTCGCTGCGGCGACGAGCGCTCAGCTGTTGGGAGCCGCCGTCGTCATTGTGGGGGATCTGAACGAGGAACGGCTCGCGCAGGCGCGCAGTTTCGGCTGCGAGACCGTTGACCTCACGAAGGGCGGTCCCGCGGAGCAGATCGAGCAGATACTGGGCGTGCCTGAAGTCGACTGCGGCGTTGATGCCGTCGGCTTCGAAGCGAAGGGGCACGGTGCGGGCGCCAAGGAGGCACCGGCCACCGTGCTGAATTCGCTCATGGACATCACAGCTGCGGGCGGCGCACTCGGCATCCCCGGGCTGTATGTTACCGGGGACCCGGGCGGTATTGACGAGGCAGCCAAGAAAGGGTCGTTGAGCCTGAGCTTGGGCACGGGATGGGCGAAGTCGCTGAGCTTCACGACCGGGCAGTGTCCGGTGATGAAGTACAACCGGCAGCTGATGATGGCCATCCTGCACGACAGGGTCCAGATCGCCAAGAACGTCAATGCGAAGCCCATCCCCCTCGAACAGGCACCGCAAGGCTATGCCGAATTCGACGCCGGCGCCGCAACCAAGTACGTGCTCGACCCGAACGGCTACCTGAGTTAGGGGGACTGACAGCGACGCGGGATCGGATGCACCGGAAGCCATTGCCGGACGCCAGGCGAGCAACTGTCTGCCGGCGAACATTTGGTCCCGCGCCGCTGTTTACCCACGAGGGACCGGTGGGGAGAATTGTTGCACCACGAACATCCAGCCAGAACCGAGGCCAGCGATGAGCAACCAGCCCGAAGAGACCCCGTTGGAAGTACCTGAAGCTGATGCCGTCGAGCAGCGGCTGTCAGCAATCCCGGACGTGGGAGGCGACGAGTTCAATCCCTTACCCGAGGACGCGTCGGAAGCTGACGTGCTCGAGCAGCGGACCCCGCTGGTTGCCACGCCCCTGCCGGATGCGGCTCCGGAGCTCCCGGCGGAGAGGGCGGCGGAGGCGGATGCTCTCGAGCAGTCGGCAGGAACCCCGGGCGGCGACGAGGACGATTATCCCTTCGTCGGCGAAGAGCCTGAAATGCCGGAGTAGGTTGCAGCGGGCCGGCACGCTACCCGCGGCCCGGCGCCCTAGCGCGAAGTTCCTCCGCAGCCGGCCAGTACAGTGCTCATGGCCGTGTGCTCGGCGCGCGTGACCCAAAGCCTGTAAGCCGACTTGACCGAAATCTGCCGCGCGACGTACGCACAGCGGTAGGCCTTATTGCCGGGCAGCCACGTGGCGGCGTCGCCGTCGCCCTTTTTCTGGTTGGCGGGGCCGGAGACCGCGAGGAGGTTGCGGGGATCGTTGGCGAAGGCGGTGCGCCGCGCCTTGGTCAGCTGCTGGGCGCCCTTCTGCCAGGCGTCGCTGAGGGCCACGACGTGGTCGATCTGCACCTCGCTGCTGGTGTCGGCGCCGCGCCTGAAGGAGATGGTGGTGGCGGTGTACGGGTCGGCCAGCCTGCCCGTGAGGATCACGCAGTTCCTGGTACCGGGTTTGGTTGTTGTCGCGGTAAGGTCCCGCGCGAGGATGTCGTTGCGGGTGTCGCAGCCGTTGTTGTCAGTGTCCGCCCATGCCGGGCCGAACTCCGTGCGGTCGTAGCCGGTCTTCGGGGCGCGGCCCTTGACGGGCAGGGTTGCGAGGAGGTCCTTGGCGGCAAGGGCCTCTGTCCGGCTGAACGCTTGTCCGGTCCCGCCCGGTTGGACGTCCGACGGCGGCTGTTGCGTCGCACTGATTGACCCGCCGCACGCAGTGCTCGCCAGGATGACCGCTGCGGCGACGCCGCCTTTTATCCAGTTGGCACTTTTCGTCCCGCGGTCCGGCAGTGATGGTGCTTTATTCAAACTCGTTGTGCCCCTATGGCGTGTGGTTTTGCGTCCGTCGAGCCTACCGGCGAAGGCCGCTGGGACCGGGGAGGGTGAGCCACAAGCAGGGGGTATGTTGCGGTGGGGGCAGCTTTCGGAGCCTTGGACCGCACACGCAGAAGGGCCTCGAACATCCTCATGGAGTGCGGGGCCCTTCCTAGCGGCAGGACCACCGCAGCTGGGGGACGCGGTGGGCCTGGCACCAACCATAAGCCCGTTCCCTGAGAATTGGCTAGGAGTTTTTAGGCACTCCTCAAAACAGTGTTTCGGTCTTCCGCAAACGTATTTGAAGCGCAGCAAAAGTGGGCGGGAGGCGGAAGGGGAGCCGGGGATCCTTGACTTCAACCGCGGGCTGAACAAGTGTGGAAAGCGCACCGATCCGCCGGCATTTCACCTTTGAGGAGACACGCGATGACGCTTCCCGCAGGCCTGACCCCGGGCATATGGACCTTGGATATGTCCCACAGCGACATAGGTTTCACTGTTCGGCACGCAGGAATCAGCAAAGTGCGCGGCCGCTTCTCGGACGCTTCTGCAACAGCACATGTCCGCGACTCGCTTAAGGACTCTTCGCTGCACGCCACGGTGAAGACCGCGAGTTTCGATTCCGGCGAGCCAAACCGCGACGCCCATGTGCGGGGAGCGGACTTTTTCGACGTCGAGAACTTCCCGGAGATGACCTTCCGGGCTACAGGCGTGGAGGGAGACGGTGAGGATTACACGCTCACCGGCGACCTCACTATCCGCGGCATCACCAAGCCGGTTGAGCTGGAAGTCGAGTTTACGGGCGTGGCCGTGGATCCCTTCGGGGCCACCAGGGCCGGCTTCTCTGCCGAGACGGAAATCAGCCGCAAGGAATTCGGCCTGACGTGGAACGCGGCCCTGGAGGCCGGCGGGTTCCTGGTCAGCGACAAGGTGAAGATCAATCTCGAAGCGGCTCTGGTCAAGCAGGACCAGGGGCATCAGGAGCCAGGCCAGAAGGACGCCACGGAAAGCGCGGCGCCGTAGTTAAGTTTGTCGCTGATCGAGCTTGTCGAGATCAAGGGTTCGGCAGGCTCGACCACCGGCTGCTTGCCTCATAAAGCTCAACCAGCGGTTTAGGAAAGCCGCGCGATGCTTCGCCGGACTGGCCGGGACGCGGTGCCGTCTGAGAACAGGTCCGGCGATGATGCCTGGATCCGCTTGACGTCCTCGAAAACTCCGCGCAGGTGCACGCGAAGGGAGTTGTCTGCGTCGGGGAGATTATCGGCCTCCAAAGCGTCCACCACTGCCGTGTGCTGTTCGATCAGCGTGGAAATTGGGCGTGTGTCGATGAGGCTGAGCCGCCGGGCTCTGTCCAGGTGCGCCTTGGCGGAGTTCACGGCCGTCCATGCCGATTCATGACCCGCGAGGCGCAGGAGTTCACGGTGGAAGTCCTCGTCCAAGCGGAAGAACTCCTCAACGTCGCCTTTGGCCTCGGCGTCCCGCTGGCTCGCCAGGATGTCGCGCAGGCCGGCAATTCCGGCAGCATCAACGGCTAGGTCATTCAGGGACGCACATTCAATCGCCTCCCTGACGAACTGCGCTTCGGCCACCCGGCCCAAGTCCACCAGTGACACGAACGAGCCGATCTGCGGGAACACCTGAACCAAGCCTTCCTCACGCAGCAGGATGAGGCTTTCGCGCACGGGGGTGCGGCTGACGCCCAGCTCCTGGGCGAGCTCGTTTTCAGACAGCGGTTCACCCGGCGGGAGCTGCAGGGAGATGATCCTGCGCCGAAGAGTTTCGAGTGTCTGGTCACGCACTGAGAGCCGTGGTGATTGCGCTTTTTCGGGTTTGCCGCTTGCCATGCCTCCAGTCTAAGGCATCGTTGACAAACTAGAATGGTAGTGCTTGTATGGTAGTAGAAACGCCGCCGAAGCAGCACAGCGCGTCCACGCTGCTTACTCCTGGAGGGCGGCCCCTTCACGCCAGAACATCCCCAGCATTTTTCATCGCCTGCAAAGGAGCAATTGATGACCGAGAGCATCGCGCCCCCCACTACCCGGGCGGAGTCCCGGACCACAAAGGACCTTGCTAAGGTTGCCGTCTCCGGTTGGCTCGGAACTGCCATGGAATTCATGGACTTCCAGCTGTATTCCCTGGCCGCGGCCATTGTCTTCAACAAGATCTTCTTCCCGGACGTCAGCCCGGTCATCGGCCTGATCGCCGCCATGGCCACCTACGGCGTCGGCTACGTGGCCCGCCTCGTCGGTGCCGTCTACTTCGGCCGTATGGGTGACAGAATCGGCCGCAAGAAGGTCCTCTTCATCACCATTGCCCTCATGGGTGCTTCCACTACGCTCATCGGGGTCCTGCCCACGTACGCAATGATCGGCATCTGGGCTCCGATCCTGCTCGTCGCACTGCGCCTCATCCAGGGATTCGGCGCAGGCGCGGAAATCGCAGGCGCCACGGTGATGCTCGCGGAGTACGCCCCGGCCCGCCGCCGCGGCCTCATCTCCTCCCTGGTCTGCCTCGGCACCAACTCCGGCACGCTCGCCGCCTCGGCGCTGTGGGCCATCCTCGTGTCCGTACTCTCCGAAGAACAGCTGCTCAGCTGGGGCTGGCGCATCCCGTTCCTGGCCAGCTTCCTGCTGATGCTCTTCGCCGTGTGGATCCGCCGCTCACTCAAGGAGAGCCCGGTCTTCGAACAGCGTGCAGACGTTGTTGACGGTGTCGCACTGTCCAAGGAAGAGATCGCCAAGCGCGACGCCAAGCATGAAGCAGCCGCCGCAACCGCCGGCACGAGCACCATCGAAGCCGCCTTGCACCAGCGCAAGGGCAAGGCCTTCCTGATTGCCCTCGGCCTCCGCTTCGGCCAGGCGGGCAACTCCGGACTCATCCAGACATTCCTCATCGGCTACCTCGCGACAGTCCTGCTCATGGACAAGACCATCGGCACCACCGCCATCATGTACGGCTCGCTCCTTGGTTTCGTCACCATCCCCGTGATCGGCATCCTCGGCGACCGCTTCGGCCGCAAGCCCCTGTACCTGGCGCTGAGCACCCTGACCGCACTGTTCGCGATCCCCATGATGCTCATGGTGACCAGCGGAAACCCGACCCTCGTCACCATCGCTGTCGTTGCCGGCCTGAACCTCGGCGTGCTGAGCCTCTTCTCGATGGAGAGCGTCACGATGGCCGAGTTCTTCGGGGCCCGCACCCGCTTCACCCAGCTTGCCCTTGCCAAGGAGATCGGCGGCATCCTCGCCACCGCTATCGGCCCGATCCTCGCCGCCACGCTCACCGCTGTCACCGGACACTGGTGGCCGCTCGCAGCGATGCTCATCGGCTACTCCCTGATCACCCTGGTTGCCGCCGCCGTCGGTCCCGAGGTCCGCGGCCGCGACATGGTCCGCCTTGAGGACGCTGCATGAAAGCAGTAGTTGTCCACGGACCGAACGACCTGCGCATCGACGAGCGTCCCGAGCCTGTCGCCGGACCCGGCGAGGTGGTGCTCGACGTCGAATGGGGCGGAATCTGCGGATCTGACCTTTCGTATTGGCGCCACGGCGCCAGTGGGACGGCGGCGCTGAAGTCGCCGCTCGTTCTCGGCCACGAGGTTGCCGGCCGGATCGCCCAGTTGGGCGAGGGCGTGGAAAACCTCGACGTCGGCCAGCCGGTCACGGTGCATCCTGCGGAGCTGGTGGGGGACGGCATCATGCCGGATCGACTCAAGGGCAGGACCAACCTCTACCCGCAGATTAGGTACTTCGGTTCCGCAGCCTTCGACCCGCACACCGACGGCGGCTTCAGCGAGCGCAAGCTCGCCCTGGCCTCCCAGATCCGGCCACTGCCCGAAGGCGTGGACACGCTCCACGGCGCGCTCGCTGAACCGCTCGCCGTCGCCCTCCATGCCGCAGGCCGGGCAGGCTCGCTCGCCGGCCGCGATGTGCTGGTAAACGGCGCCGGGCCGATCGGCTCCCTGGTGGTGGCCGCGGCGAAATACGCGGGCGCCCGAAGCGTCATCGCCACGGACATTAACGACGCTTCGCTGCGGATCGCGAAGGCCATGGGCGCCGACGAAGTCCTAAACGTCTCCAACGGCGGATCCCTCCCGGAGGACATGGAACTGGTGTTTGAAGCCACCGGCATCCCAGCCGTGTTGGGTCGCGTCCTGCGGGCCACGGCCCGCGGAGGAACCGTCGTGCAGGTGGGAAACCTGCCCGGCGCTCCGGCCCCTTCGGCGCTGGGTGACCTGGTGACCCGGGAGATCACGTGGATCGGTTCGTACCGGTTCGTGGACGAGATCACCGACGCCCTCCGTGCCATGGCCGAAGGCCTTGACGTTTCCCCGGTCATCACCCACAAGTTCGGCATCGACCAGGCGACGGAAGCCATGCAGACCGCCGCTGATCCCTCCGCCGACAGCAGCAAGGTAATGCTCCGCCTCTCCTGATCAGACTGAGTAGCAGCAGAGGGCGTTCTGACAGCTCGTGACGCCCTCTGCTGCGACTTACTTGCAAACCGCACACACACTCTTGAAGGACCAACCAGTGAAGATCACCGACGCACGGGTAGTGGTTTCGTCGCCAGGACGGAACTACGTCACCCTCGTTATCGAAACCGAGGACGGCATCACCGGCATCGGCGACGCCACCCTTAACGGCCGTGAACTGGCCGTGGCGTCCTACCTGTCCGAGCACCTCTGCCCGCTGCTGATCGGTCGCGATGCCCGCCGTATCGAGGACACCTGGCAGTACTTCTACAAGGGTGCCTACTGGCGCCGCGGGCCGGTGACCATGACTGCGATCGCCGCGATCGACGTCGCACTTTGGGACATCAAGGGCAAGGCGGCCGGCATGCCGGTGTACGAACTGCTGGGCGGCGCGGCCCGTGAGGGCGTCATGGTCTACGGCCACGCCAGCGGCTCGTCGCTGGAGGACCTGAGCGCCGACTTCCAGCACCACCTGGACCTCGGCTACAAGGCCATCCGGGCGCAGGCAGCGGTGCCGGGGCTGGAAAAGACGTACGGCATCGCGCCGGTGGACGGCAAGACCTACGAGCCCGCCAGCGGCAACATCCCCCAGGAGGACCTGTGGGAGACCACGGCCTACCTGGACTTCGCACCGAAGATGATGGAGCACGTGCGGGAGCAGTTCGGCTACGGCGTGCATGTCCTGCACGATGTGCACCACCGGCTGACGCCCATCGAGGCCGGCCGGCTGGGCGCCTCGCTGGAGCAGTACCGTCCGTTCTGGATCGAGGATCCGACGCCGGCAGAAGACCAGTCCGCGTTCCGCCTGATCCGTCAGCACACCACCACGCCGATTGCCGTCGGTGAGGTTTTCAACTCGATCTGGGACTGCCAGCAGCTGATCACGGAACGGCTGATCGACTACATCCGCACCTCCGTCTCGCACTCGGGTGGCATCACGCACCTGCGCCGGATCTTTTCGCTCGCGGACCTGTACGGCGTCCGCTCGGGCTCGCACGGTGCAGGCGACCTCTCGCCGGTCTCCTTCGCCGCGGCGCTGCACGTGGACATGAGCATCCCCAACTTCGGCATCCAGGAATACATGGGCCACCGCGATCCCGCCAACCAAGTCTTCAAGACCTCCTACACCTTCACCGACGGTTACATGCACCCCGGGGACGCACCCGGCATCGGCGTGGAATTCGACGAGGAAGCAGCGGCCGCGTTCCCGTTCGACGCCAAGTACCTGCCCATCAACCGCCGCCTCGACGGATCGGTGCATGACTGGTGACTAACTCGATAGAAACACCGCAGCCGTTCGACGTCGTCGTGATGGGGGAGATCCTTGTTGAGGTGGCCACGGACGTCGCGTTCGGCCACGGCGTGCCGGCGCAGCTCGGCATCTCAGGCGACGCGCTGAACGTTGCGGCTGCAGCCGCGGCGGCCGGCGCCCGTGTCGGGCTGGTGTCCGTACTGCCCGACGACGACCTCGGCAAGGCGATCGCCGCAAGGATCGACGAGCTTGGCATCTCCACCGGCCTGCTCAAGTTCCGGACCGGCCAGCAGGGCGTGTACCTGGTGCACTGTGACCCCGACGGGCAGCGCGAGTTCTCCTACGCCCGCAGTGGCAGCGTCGGCTCCACGCTGAGCCCGGATGACATCGACGAGGCCATCTTCTCGTCGGCAGGCGCCGTCATCGCGGGAGGAATCGCCTGCGCCATTTCGGAAACATCGCGCGCGGCGGTGCTCAAGGCCGCTCAGGTCTCACACCGGTTTGTCTTCGACCCCAACTTCCGGCCCCGGCTCACCTCCGTGGAGAGTGCGACGGCGGTACTCGCCGAAGTAACGCAGCAGGCCTTCTTGGTCACCCCGTCTTTCCCCGGCGAAACGTCCGCCCTCCTGACCACCTCCTCGCCCGAGGAGGCCGCGGCGAAGCTGCGCTCGCTGGGTGCAGCCAATGTCGCCGTGACCTGCGGCGCCGAAGGCATCCAGCTGGACGGGGACCTCGCGGACGGCTTGGCAGAATCCTGGATCGACGCCATTCCCGCACCCGCAGTAGTGGACCAGACCGGGGCCGGCGACGCCTTCGTTGGAACGCTGACCGCCCGGCTCGTGCTCGGAGACAGCTTCCCGGCTGCAGCGCGCTACGGTGCTGCCGCCGCGTCGCTGGTGGTGGGGGGCAAGGGCGGGACCGGCTTCATCCCCACCCTGGAGCAGACCCGCGCCCACGCCGGCACCGGTTCAAGCCAGTCCGCGGAAGGAGCCCTGTCATCGCACGCCTGAGTACCTCCTCCCTGGCCGCCAGCGGCCGCGAGGCGTTGCTGCAGCGGGACAAACTGCAGCCCGGGATCGTCCACCTCGGGTTAGGCGCATTCGCCCGCGCCCACACGGCGGTGTTCACCGAAGAGGCGATGCTGGCCTCCGGCGATCTTGATTGGGGAATCGTCGGCGTCACGCAGCGTTCGGACACCGTGGCCAGGCAGCTCGCGCCACAGGACGGGCTTTTTACCGTGGCGGAGCGGGGTGAGGGTGCTGCACCGCTGCGTGTGGTCTCGAGCATCGTCGAGCCGGTCTCTGGCCGGGACAACCCCGAAGCAGTGGTGGACCGCATCGCCGCCGACACCACGAAGATCATCACCCTTACTGTCACCGAGAAGGGCTACCGGATCGACCCCCGGACCGGGACTCTGAACATGACGGACGAGGAGGTCCGGGGGGACCTGGACGGGCGTGCGCCGCTCACGGCGATCGGACAGATCGTCCGGGGGCTGCAGCAGCGTTCCCGCACCGCCGCCGGCCCGATCACCGTACTCTCGTGCGACAATCTGCCCGGCAACGGCGACCTGACCGGCAAACTGGTTCGCGCATTCGCTGCCGCCCTGCCGGCCCCTGAAGCCCAGCCGCTGCTCGACTGGCTGGACGCCAACGTCACCTTCCCGAACACCATGGTGGACCGGATGGTGCCGGCCACGACGGCGGGTGACCTGGACGCCGTCGAGCGTGAACTGGGGCTGCGGGACGAGGCCGCTGTGGTGGCCGAGCCGTTCATGCAGTGGGTCATCGAGGACAACTTCTTCGCGGGGCGCCCGCAGTGGGAGAAGGCCGGAGCCCTGTTCAGCGACGACGTTGCGGCATGGGAAGCGGCGAAGCTGCGCCTGCTGAACGCGAGCCACTCGCTGCTGGCATATCTGGGCCTGGCCGCGGAGAAGAAAACCATCAGCGCCGCCGTGGGGGAGGAGGCATTTTTCACCGCTGCCCGGCGCATGATGCAGGAGGACGTCCTGCCCACCATCACGCTGCCGGAGGGACTTTCCGCCGGAGACTACTGCGCCCAGGTGCTGACCCGCTTCGCGAACCCCGCGCTCGGCCACACCACTGCGAAGGTGGGCAGCGACGGCTCGCAGAAGATCGGGCTGCGGCTGCTCTCCACGGTTAGGGGAAATCTCGACGCCGGCCGCGAACCCAGGTGGGCGGCACTCGCCGTCGCCGCCTGGATGCGCCATGTTGCCACCACGCCGGCCACAGAACTGAACGACCCCCTTGCGGAGGAACTCCACGCCGCGCTGCCCGCTGTGCGCAACGCCGACACGGTTGTTGCCTCACTGCTCGGCTGCCGCAGCATTTTCGACGCCGGACTGGCATCGGACGCGCGCTTCGCCGCGCTGCTCACGCACTGGTACCGCATCATCGACACCCACGGGCTGGACGGCCTGAGAAATGAGATCAACCATGGCTGACGCAACGAATGTACTGCACGTTTCCCCGGTGATCCCGGTGGTCACCATCGAGGACCCGCAGCACGCAGTTCCGGTCGCACGGGCACTGGCCGACGGCGGCATCCGGATTATCGAACTCACGCTACGGACCGACAGCGCCCTGACCTCGCTTAAGCTCATCGCCAACGAGGTGCCGGACATCCTCCTGGGCGCCGGCACCATCCTCGCCCCCGGCCAGGCCGACGCCGCGGTGTCCGCAGGCGCCCAGTTCCTTGTAAGCCCAGGGGTCACGCCGTCGCTGCTGGACCACATGCTGACGTTGGACGTCCCGGTGCTGCCCGGTGTGGCAACGGTAGGTGAGGTTATGGCCGTTGCGGAACGCGGGCTGGACGCCATGAAGTTCTTCCCGGCCGGTCCCGCCGGTGGCCCGTCCTATCTGGCCGCCGTCGGTGCGCCCGTCCCGAAGGTGCAGTTCTGCCCCACCGGAGGCATCAGCCTGGCCACAGCGCCGGACTACCTGAAACTGCCCAACGTGTCCTGTGTCGGCGGCAGCTGGCTCACGCCGCGGAGTGCTGTCGCGGCTGAGGACTGGTCGCAGATCGAGGCACTGGCTAGGGAGGCCGCCCGGCTGTTCGGCTAAGCGGAATTCGCCCTGCTTTCACGAGGGTGCCGGCAACACGCCCGGCTGAAACAGCCCGTAGCCATGCTTCTGAGACGCGCGTAGAGTCGGGAAAGACCGGACCATCCACGGTCACCGACTGAATAGCCGCAATCTGAACTGAGGAGTTCACCATGAATTTGGGACACAAGATCAGGAATGCCGCAGAACGTCTTAGTGGGCGGACCGG
>JAPSIT010000114.1 GCA_031178585.1 Arthrobacter sp. | reverse complement strand
TATCAGCCCATGCTTGCGGCCCTGATCAAGCCGATCGACGACCTCAACCGGAATGAGGGCCGCCAGGCGAGCCTCAACTTTGATGGCGTGGCAAGCTCTTTCGACCTCATGATCCAGGTGTCCGTCTTCCTGGGCCTGATCATCGCGAGCCCGGTATGGCTCTACCAGCTGTGGGCCTTCATCGTGCCCGGCCTCCATAAAAAGGAACGCCGGCTGGCGTTGTCGTTTGTCGCGGCGGCCGTGCCCCTGTTCGTCGGCGGTGTCACCCTCGCGTGGCTGGTCCTGCCGAATGCTGTCCGTGTTTTGACTGACTTCACGCCCTCCGGCGGGTCCAACTTCATCAGCGCCCAGGTGTACCTGTCGTTCGTGCTGCGGCTGCTGCTGGCCTTCGGCGTCGCCTTCCTGCTGCCTGTGGTCCTTTTTGGGCTAAACCTGGCGGGGATTCTCCGCGGCGAACAGCTCGTCAAGAGCTGGCGGATCACCGTCTTCCTCGTATGCCTGTTCGCTGCCATGGCAGCGCCCGGAGCGGACGCCATGAGCATGTTCTATCTGGCAGGTCCCATGCTTGCGCTGTTCTTCGCCGCCATCGGGCTGTGCGTGCTCAATGATCGCCGGCGCGACCGCCGGGCCGCGAAGCAGGCGGCGGAGACAGAAGCCACCGCCGATATCGGAACTCCGGGCAGCGAGCTGAAGAATCTCTAGGCCGCACCCGGCTAGGCTTGAGGCATGTCCATTTCACCGGATTCACTGTCGCCAGCTGACCGCTACAGGGCCAGCGCCGAGCGGATGGCTGAATCCAAAACCCATCTCGGATCATTCGCCCGCACCCTGGACTTCGAACTGGACGACTTCCAGCGACAGGCGTGCCGTTCCCTTCAGGAGGGCAG
The DNA here is from genome assembly GCA_031178585.1 of Arthrobacter sp. The sequence continues at coordinate 2,769 of JAPSIT010000114.1, read as the reverse complement.
GGGAGTCCTCGTGGCCGCGCCCACCGGCGCCGGCAAGACCATCGTGGGTGAGTTTGCCGTTTACCTGGCGCTGCAACGGGGGCTGAAAGCCTTCTACACCACGCCCATCAAGGCCCTGAGTAATCAGAAATACACCGAGCTGGCCGAGAAGTACGGCCAGGACAACGTCGGGCTGCTGACAGGCGATACCAGCATCAACGGCGACGCTCCCGTTGTGGTGATGACAACCGAAGTCCTGCGGAACATGCTGTACGCCGACTCCGCCACCCTTGACGATCTTGGCTTCGTGGTCATGGACGAGGTCCACTACCTCGCCGACCGCTTCCGTGGTGCCGTGTGGGAGGAAGTCATCATCCACCTCCCCAGTGAGGTCCAGGTGGCTTCGCTGAGCGCCACCGTATCCAACGCCGAAGAATTCGGTGCGTGGCTGGACACAGTCAGGGGTGACACGGACGTCATCGTCTCGGAGCACCGCCCTGTGCCTCTCTGGCAGCACGTGATGGTCGGCAGGGAAATAGTCGACCTGTTCGCCGGGGAAACCACCTTCGACGAAATTGCTCCGGCGGGCAACCCCGGAGTGGTCTCGGCCGTGCCCGCGGCACCTTCCCCGGACGACGCCGGCCGCCGCGGGTTCGAAGTCAACCCGGAGCTGCTGACGCTGTCCAGGGCCGAAAGCCAGCTGAACTTCCAGGGCCGTTTCGGCCATGGCGGACGCAGCCAGCGGAGGCAGCAGCGCCAGCGCTATGACGACAGGCCCCAGCAGGAAAGCAGGGGCACCGTGCGCAGGGCAAGCAGGCCCCAGGTGATCGCCAGCCTGGACCGGCAGGACCTTTTGCCGGCGATCACGTTCATTTTTTCCCGTGCAGGCTGTGACGCTGCCGTTTCCCAGTGCGTGGCCGCCGGCCTGTGGCTCACCACCGAGAAGGAACAGCGGATCATCGCCCAGCGCGTCGATGAAGCCGCCCAGGACATTCCCACGGACGACCTCGAAGTGCTGGGCTTCTGGAACTGGCGCGAGGGCCTGCTCAAGGGCATCGCAGCCCACCATGCGGGGATGCTGCCGACGTTCAAGGAGGTCGTGGAGAAACTCTTCGCCGACGGCCTGGTGAAAGCCGTCTTCGCCACGGAAACCCTGGCGCTCGGCGTGAACATGCCTGCCCGCTCTGTAGTCCTCGAAAAGCTGGACAAGTTCAACGGCGAGGCACACGTGGACATCACGGCCGGTGAATACACCCAGCTGACCGGACGCGCAGGGCGGCGGGGCATCGACGTCGAAGGCCATGCCGTGGTCCTCTGGCAGCCCGGCACCGACCCGGCGGCGGTTGCGGGTCTCGCCTCGCGGCGGACCTATCCGCTGAACTCCAGCTTCAGGCCCACCTACAACATGAGCATCAACCTCCTCGCCCAGTTCGGCCGGTCACGGGCCCGGGAGATCCTCGAGTCCTCGTTCGCCCAGTTCCAGGCCGACCGGTCCGTGGTTGGCCTGGCGAAGCAGGTGCGGAGCCGCGAGGAATCGCTGGCGGGGTATGCCAAGTCCATGACGTGCCACCTGGGCGACTTCACGGAGTACGCCCGGTTGCGGCGTGAGCTTTCCGACGCCGAGAACTTCGCCTCGCGCGGCAAATCCAGGGCACGGAGGGCGCTGAATGAGGATTCGCTGAGCCGGCTTTTGCCCGGTGATGTCGTGGACGTCCCTGCCGGCCGCGCTCCGGGGTATGCGGTGGTGTTGAGCTCCGACCACACCTCGCGCGAGCCACGGCCCGCCGTGCTCACCCTGGAGAGCCAGCTGCGGCGGATCGGCGTCGATGATCTTGAGGGTCCCATCGTCCCGCTCACCAGGATCCGGATACCCAAGTCTTTCAACGCGAAGGTTCCCAAGTCACGGCGGGATCTTGCCTCGTCCGTCCGCAACGCTCTGCGGGAGAACCGGCCGCCGACCCGGGGCAGCAGCCGGAATACGGACTTCGGCCTCGGCTCCGCCGTCCAGAACCAGGAAAAGAAGATTGCCGAACTCCGGCGAGCCCTGCGCGCCCACCCCTGCCACGGCTGCAGTGAGCGCGAGGACCACGCGCGGTGGTCGGAGCGCTGGTGGAAACTGCGGAAGGAAACGGACGGCCTGGTACGCCAGATCCAAGGCCGGACCAACACGATCGCCAAGACCTTTGACCGGGTCTGCGATGTCCTGTCGGCCTACGGCTATCTGGAGTCTCCGGAGCCGGGCACGCACACAATCAGCCCGGACGGCCAGCGGCTGCGCCGGATCTACGGCGAGAAGGACCTGCTGATTTCGCAGTCCCTGCGCCAGGGCGCCTTTGATGACCTCGACGCCGTGGAGGTGGCCGCCCTTGCCAGCGTGCTGGTCTACCAGGCCAAGCGTGAGGACCGTGGCCTGCGTCCCCGTATGCCGAGCGTCTCGCTGGAGACAGCTGTGGACATCGTGGTCCGTGAGTGGTCTGCGCTGGAGGATATTGAGGAACAGAACAAGCTGCCCCTCACCGGTGAACCGGAGCTCGGTCTCGTTTGGCCGATTTACAAGTGGGCCCGCGGCCGGCATCTCCAGGACGTGCTCAGCGGCACCGACCTCGCCGCCGGCGACTTCGTGCGCTGGGTCAAGCAGGTGATTGACCTGCTCGACCAGCTGGCCAAGATACCGGGCCTGGAGCCCCGCTTGGCAAGGCTTTGCAGCGACGCCATCAAGATGATCAGGCGGGGAGTGGTGGCCTACTCCACGGTCGGCTGACCTGGCTTCCCGGCCCGCACCATTACATT
>JAPSIT010000003.1 GCA_031178585.1 Arthrobacter sp. | reverse complement strand
CGGGGCCTCTTCTCAGTTGCGGGGACAGGATTTGAACCTGTGACCTCTGGGTTATGAGCCCAGCGAGCTACCGAACTGCTCCACCCCGCGTCGCTTGATCAACTCTACCCTACTTTTCGGGCCGCCCGCGCCACCCCTCCTCACGGGCGAGGGAATGGAAGGCTGTCGGACAGCAAAAGGCCCGGACCACCTGACGGTGATCCGGGCCTTTCCTCAGTTGCGGGGACAGGATTTGAACCTGTGACCTCTGGGTTATGAGCCCAGCGAGCTACCGAACTGCTCCACCCCGCGTCGCACCATCAACTCTACCGGCAGGTGAACTGCAGGCCAAATCGCGGAGGCGTGACGTTCGTCTCCCTTCGGGAAACCCGGACCGATAACCAGGCAGCGCCGGGACTGACGGTCCCCGGCGAAGCGAAAGGCCCGCCGTCGTCCTCGGGGAACGACGGCTGGCCTTTCGTGCCGCTGCCAGGCGGCGGTCTCTTAGCTGCTGGGTGTCGGAGCCGGCGTCGCCGACGGGGACGGCTCCGACGCCGGAGTGGTCGCGGCGATCTTCGCCTCGGCGTCGATGGCCTTCTGGAGTGCGGCGTTCAGCTTCTTCTGCTGCTCGCCGTACCCCGCGAAGTCACCCTTGCCTAGCGCTTCCTGTCCTGCCTGGACCGCGGCATTGGCTTCGGCCAGCGCCGCCTTCAGTTCGGCGCGGGCGTCAGTTGTTCCCGGGGCAGGCGTTCCGCCTCCGCCGACTGTCGGAGGCGTCTGGCCGTTGTTGGCAGAGTCACCCGCCGCAGCCCCGGAGTCACCCCCGAAGAGCTGGTTGAGGGCCTCGTCCAAGGTGGGGGCAAACCCGATCTTGTCACCGAAGGCCACCAGCACTCGCTGCAGCGTGGGGTACGACGTTTCACCAGTCGAGCGCAGGTACACCGGCTGGACGTACAGCAGGCCGCCACCGACAGGGAGCGTGAGGAGGTTGCCGTTCAGGACATCCGAGGCACCCTGACGGAGCAGGTTGAGGGCCTGTGAAACGGTCGGGTCGGAGTTGAACTTGTTCTGCGCCTGGCCCGGTCCGGGCACCTGGGCCTCCGGCGGCACCTGCAGGAGCCTGAGTTTTCCATAGGAATCGGCCTTCACGCCCTTCTCGCTGCCGGCATCCGAATCAGCGGCCAGGAAGCCGTACAGGACGTTCCTCGCGTTTCCGTCCACAACCTGCGGGATGAACGACGACGTGAGCTGGAACGCCGGCTTCTCCTGGCCGGGCATCTGCAGCGACATGTAGAACGGAGGCTGCTTGACGTCCTCCGAAACGGTGGGATCGTTCGGGACGCTCCACGCGTCGTCGTTCTTGTAGAAGCTGACCGGGTCGGTGACGTGGTAGCGCCCCAGCAGCTCGCGCTGGACCTTGAAGAGGTCCTCCGGGTAGCGGACGTGGCTCATGACGTCGGCGGACATTTCGGAGTAGGGCTTGAGTGAGGTCGGGAAGACCTTCTGCCACGCCTTCAGCAGCGGGTCCTGATCATCCCAGGCGTATAGCGTGACCGAGCCGTCGTACGCATCCACGGTGGCCTTCACGGAGTTACGGATGTAGTTCACCGTGCTGTTGGGCAAGGCGACGCTGCGGCCGGCAGTGGTCTGTGAGTCAGCAGTGGCATCCGAAAGCTGGGCCTGCTGCGAGTAAGGGTAGTACTGGCTCGTGGTGTAGCCGTCCACGATCCACTTGACCCGGCCGTCGACCACGGCAGGATAAGCATTGCCGTCCACTGTCAGGTAGGGCGCCACCTTTTCCACGCGGTCGCGGGGATTGCGTTCATAAAGGATCTGGGAAGCCTCATTGACTCCGTCGGAAAGCAGCAGATCCGAGGACTGGAACTTGATCGAGTACAGGACCCGGTTGAGGAAGCTGCCGACATTCGGGCCGCCGTTGCCGGTGAACGTGTACTGCGTCTCACCGCCCGTATCCCTGCCCGAGGGACGGTCCTGCTCGCGGTGAGGTGCGCCTTCCGGCGCGCCCACGATCGAATATTCCGGAGAGTCCTCACCAAAGTAGATACGGGGCTCGTACGTTTCGTCCGTGCCGAGCACGCCCGTGGAGGGAATGCCCGACTGCAGGAACTCGGGCTTGCCGTCAGCGGTGAACTTGTTTCCCTTGGCGGCCACCACACCGTAGCCGTGGGTGTATACAACGTGCCGGTTCAGCCATGACTGCTGGTCGGGGCTGAGCCCGTCAGGGTTCAGTTCGCGGACGGCGATGACGGTGTCCTGGACCTTGCCGTCGACCAGATACCGGTCCACGTTCAACGCTTTGGGGAATTGGTAATAGGGCCGATACTGCTCCAGTTGGGAGAACGCATCGGAGATCAGGTTGGGGTCCAGCAGCCGGATGTTGGCCGTGGTCTGCGCATCCTTGGCCAGCGCACCGGTGGTGGCGTTGGTGGTGGCGTTGTACCGCTCCATGGTGACTTGGTCCAGGCCATAGGCCGCCCGGGTCATGCCGATATTGCGTTCGATGTATTCGTTTTGGAGGGTCTGTTCTGACGGCCGAACCTGGAACTGCTGGATGACCCAGGGATAAACGCCGCCGGCAAGGATCGAGGTGATGACCAGCATGGCTGTTCCGATGAGCGGCAGCCGCCACCTGCCGATCACTGCCGCAATGACAAAGAGGATCGCAACGAGAACGGCCGCGACGGCCAGGATCGCCTTCGTGGGGATGACGGCATTGACATCCGTGTACAAGGCGCCGGCCCACCTGCCGCTGCTGCTCTGGACGGCGGCATACCGGTCCAGCCAGAAGTTGATGCCGAGCAGCACCAGGAATGAGGCGCCGGTGACCGCGAGATGGATCTGCGCCGCCCGGCTGGTGAAAATACCGCGTTCCATGATGCGGATGCTGCCATAGAGGTAATGCGTCAGAATGCCCGCGATACCCGCGATGACGGCCACGCTGATGAGGAATCCGACGATGAAGCCCAGGAACGGGAGCGTCATGAGGTAAAAACTGATGTCAAGGCCGAACTCCGGGTCGTTCTGTCCGAACGGTTCCTGGTTGAAGAACAGCAGCACCTTCTGCCACTGGCTTGACGCCGCGCTGCCAGCGAACAAGCCAAACATCACGGGAAGGCCGATCATGACGACGCGCCGGACAGGTTCCAGCTGCGCCTGGTACCTGTTGAGGTTGTCCCGGATCTCGGAGTCAGGGGCGTAAACCGGGCGGGCGTGGTACGCGATGCGGATCGCGAAGAAGACACCCGCGAACATGAGGGCAAATCCTGCTGCGAAGATGGCGATCCGTGCCAGGTTTTCTGTCAGGAAGACTTCAAAGAAGCCCAGCTGCTGGTACCAGAGGACATCCGTCCACACGTTGGCGAAGAAGATGAACCCGACGACAACCAGCGCAACGACAATGAGCGTCGGCGTCAGGGCACCGCGCTTTGGCTGGAGTCTTCCGGGCGGGGCGGGGCTGGCAGGTCGGGACAAACTCTGTACCTCATAGCTTGGTCAATTGCTGTTCATATTTACTTGTTTCCAAGAACAGGCGCTGCGTCGCGCATAGCACCGGGGCGTAGGACGCGATCAGCTTCCTCGGCCCGCCACGCAACCCGCAGCGGGCTGTCATTAAGTGCCACGAGCGGCGATGGGCCTTAGTTCCTACCTTTAGTCTAGTTGTTGGCGCAGGACGGAAGGCCCGATGTGTCCAATCCGCTCGCAGCCATTTCCACCGCGCGCCTGGCCTCTTTCAGGTTCTCCACTTTTACGACCTGCAGGCCCTCCGGGACGTTGCCCGCAACCTGGGGACAGTTCTCGGCAGGCGCGAGGAACATCGTTGCGCCGTCGGCCCTGGCACCGTGCATCTTCACGGCCACTCCCCCGATGGGCCCGACGGCGCCGTCCGGAGTGATGGTTCCAGTGCCGGCGATGTGCTTGCCGCCCGTGAGATCCCCGGGGGTCACCGTGTCGATGATGCCCAAGGCAAACATCATCCCGGCGCTCGGCCCGCCGACCTGTTCCAGCGAGATCTTGACGTCAAACGGGAACGTGAAGCGGTATTTGAGGAGGACCCCGAGGATGAACCTGCCTGTCTCGCTGCGTTTAGGCGTCACGGTTTCGGTGACGGGCTTGCCGGCTCGGTCCACCACGACGGTCACTGCCTTGCCGTTTCCGGCTGCCAGTTCCTTTTGGACAACTGCAAGGGTGGCGATTGGCTTGCCGTTAATCGAGGTGAAAACGTCGCCGGGCCGCAGTTTCCCTTCCGAGGCCGAGCCATCGGACAGGTCGCCGACCTCCAGCTTTTGTCCGAAAGGTATGTCGAGTTCCTTCAGCGCAGAGGCCATGGCATTTTCCTGCGACGTGGCCATGGCCACCGCGCTTTCCTGCTGGGACTGCTCCCTGGTGACGCCCTCCGGGAATATCAGCTCCTGCGGATAAACGGCTTTGGAACCGTCGAGCCATGCGGAAAACGCTTCGAAGACGCTGACGGTGGAGTTAGGTCCGCCGTCGACATAGACGGTGGTGAGGTTCAGGTTGCCCTTGGCCGGATAGGTGTCGCGTCCCGTGACGCTGATGACCGGCTTGCCCCTGTCCGTGCCTAGGGTGTTGTACGTCGGCCCCGGCGACTCGATAACGTACGGGACCGGCAGTATCGAGACTGTCACCCCGAGAACGAGGGCAATAAGCCCCGACAGCATCGTTGCGGAAATTTTTGGATCACGCGTTGCTGCTGGGCGTGTCCCGACAGCGTCAGCGGATGCGCCGCCGACATCGGGAGCGGCGGACTCCTCTGAGGGCTGGTTGCCCTTGGTTATCGTCACAAAAAGGACCTCTCCGCGCCGCGGCAGACCAACGCGGCGCTGCGGCTGCACATGCGGACAGCCCGCTGCAGCCTGTAAACATTTCGACTACTAACACTACGCTTCCGGGCGCCGTGATCGCTCTTTGCCTACAGCGAACGGATCGTCTTTCGGCAGACAGCCGCTCACGCACAGGGGTAGCGTGAAGGTGATTAATAGTCACACCGACGATCGGCGGGATCATGAGCTCCAACCCACTTAATCCGTCCAACGGCGACGACAATCCGAAGGATCCGCTGGCAGAGATGCTGCAGAACCTCATGGGCGGCAAGGGCATGGGCAACATCGACCCCGCGGAGCTGGCCAAGGCCGCCGGCCTGCCTGACGACCCCAATCTCCTGGCGCAGATGTTCTCACAGGTCCAGGCTATGATGAGCGCCCCTTCCGAGGGCCCCGTGAACTGGAAACTGGCCCATGACAATGCCCGCAGGGTGGCCGCCAGCAGCTCTGACCCGTCCGTCACGACGGCGCAGTCTCGGGAAGTCGACGAGGCCCTGAGGCTGGCCGAGCTGTGGCTGGACCAGGTCACGGATCTTCCGGCGACCGGCCTGATCGGCAAGGCCTGGTCCCGTGCGGAATGGGTCGAGGAGACCCTGGGCACGTGGAAGCGGCTCACCGAACCCGTGGCCAACAGCGTCGCCAACGCCCTGTCCTCCGCCATGACGGAGCAAATGCCCGAGGAAATGAAGTCCATGATGGGCGGGGCTTCGTCCATGCTGCAGAACATGGGCGGCGCCATCTTCGGCATGCAGCTGGGACAGGCGATCGGCGCGCTGTCCGCTGACGTTGTCAGCTCCACCGACATCGGCGTTCCGCTCGCCGACCTCGAAATGGCGCTCCTCCCGAGCAACGTGGCGAAGTTCGGGGAAGGACTCAGCCTTCCCGAGAACGACATCCGGTTATTCCTGGCGGTCCGCGAAGCAGCCCACGCCCGACTGTTCGTCCAGGTTCCCTGGCTGCGCGGCCACCTGCTGGGCGCCATCGAGGCATACGCCCGGGGCATCCACATCGACACCTCCCGGATTGAAGAGCTTGCCCGCGACCTTGATCCGAGCAACCCGGAGGGCATCCAGGAAGCCCTGTCCCAAGGTGTCTTCATGCCCCAGCGGACCCCGGCACAGGAGCAGGCCCTCCAAAAGCTGGAAACCGCGCTGGCCCTTGTTGAGGGCTGGGTTGACGAACTCACGGCCGCGGCCACTGAAAAGGTCCTCCCCTCCGCTGCCGCGCTCCGCGAAACCGTCCGGCGGCGCCGGGCCACGGGAGGTCCTGCCGAGCACGCGTTCGCCTCTCTCGTGGGGCTGGAGCTGCGTCCCCGCCGGCTGCGGGAAGCGGCGACCCTGTGGGCCTCGCTCAAGCAGGAACGCGGCATCGAGGGCCGGGACGCCATCTGGAAGCATCCGGACCTGCTGCCCACGGCTGAGGACCTGGACGATCCGAAGGGGTTCAGTGGCCGCCGGCAGCTGGCAGAGGCCAGCGACAGCGAAGTTGACGACGCCCTGCTGAAGCTATTGGACGGCGGGTTCGACACGCCTAAGGCGGGCACGGCAGAAGATGGCGCTGCGGCAGACGGCACCGGTGCAGGTGAGGACACTGGCCCGGCAGGCAACGGCGGAGAGGGAGAGTCAGATGGCGAAGCCGAGGGCCCCGCTCCCCGGAGCTAGGCCGGCCCCCGCTGGTTGAGCTTGTCGGAACCTGGGTTTCGGTCCCCAGGCTCAACCAGCGGACTCAACAGCCGTCGGCTGCCTCTTGCCGGCCGGCGTCATCTGCAGGCAGGCCCCGCGATGTCGCGAAGGACACGCCTTCGAGGAAGGCCTTGGCCCGCTCCGTCTCGGGATAAGCCTCCAGCAGCTTCCAAAAGGCGGCGTTGTGCCCGGCGACCAGCAGGTGCGACAGTTCATGGAGCAGGACGTAGTCAATCACCCACTGCGGCATCGGCCGGAGCTTGTCTGAAAGCCGGATGGAGCCGTCGGCCGGCGTGGCCGAACCCCAACGGGAGTTCTGGTTACTGACCCACCGCACTGACGTCGGATCTGCCCTGCCTCCCAGGTAACGTGCCGAGAGTTCGGCGGCGTGGCTGGCGAGCGCCGCATCAGTCGCAGGACGCCTCCCGCTTTTCGCCTGCCGGTCCCCTTGCACCTTCAGCTTCTCGAGCATGCGGCGCACCCATTCGGATTCCTGTGCCCTGCTGAAGTGGGCGGGAATCGCGACGACGGCGGTCCCGTTTTCCCAAAAAGCCGCCACCGTGCGGCGGCGCCTCGCGGAGCGCCGGACGACGACGGGCGCGCCGTCGTGCGTTGTGAGCTGCTGTGTCCCCGCCATCAGTGGGTGCTGCTTTCCAGGAGGACTGCCAGCACGGCTTCCCCGTACTTCTCCAGCTTTGACGGGCCGACGCCCGCCAGCCGGGCGAGCTCTTCAAGGGAGGAGGGCCGGGCCTCGGCGATGGCCGTGAGGGTGGCGTCCGTGAAGACAACAAAAGCGGGAACGTCGGCGGAGCGGGCAGCGTCCTTTCGCCACTCACGCAGGGCCGTGAACGTCTGTTCCTCATATGTTGGCGGGCACTGGCTGCAGCGGCCGACCTTTCGTTCGGCGCCGGTTGACAGCATGCTGCCGCAAACCCTGCATGAGGCGGGAACCGCAGCCTTGCGGCGCGGCGCCGGTCCCCTGCTTCTGGCGGAAGACCCGGCCACCGAATCCGGCCGGAGCCCGTCCAGGAAGCGGGACGGCTTACGGTTGGCCCGGCCTCCGGGGGTGCGGGCCGTGGACCACGAGAGCGCCAGGTGCTCCCTGGCCCGTGTGATGCCCACGTAGAGAAGGCGCCGCTCCTCATCCACGGCTTCCGGGGAATCCGCAAAGGAAATTGGCATCAGTCCCTCGCTGAGTCCCACGAGGAAGACGGCATCCCACTCCAGGCCCTTCGCAGCATGCAGCGACGCCAGCGTCACACCCTGCACGGTGGGGGCATGCTGGGCGAGGGAGCGTTCCTGCAGTTCGTTCACGAAATCGGCGAGGCTGAAGTCCGGGCCGCGGTTCAGCACGAGTTCATCTGCCAGCGCAACGAGCGCCGCCAGGGACTCCCAGCGTTCCCGCAAGGCGCCGCCGCTGTGTGGGGCCGAGTCCGTGTATCCAAGGGATGCCACGATGTCACGGACGAGCTGCCCAAGGGGTTGCGGATCTGATTCCGCGGCCGCCCGGGTGGCGGCCCTCAGCTGGAGAATCGCATCGCGGACTTCCTTGCGGGCGAAGAACCGCTCACCGCCGCGCAGCTGGTATCCGATGCCTGCCGAGGCCAGGGCCTGTTCGTAGGCTTCTGACTGGCCATTGGTGCGGAACAGTACCGCGATTTCACTTGCCGGCACGCCCGCGTCGAGCAGTGAGCGGATTTTCTGCGCCACCGTGGCCGCCTCGGCTTCATCGTCCGAGCACTCGGTGAACTGCGGCAGGGGCCCCGCGTCGCGCTGGGCGACGAGCTTCAGCGGCGCCGCCCAGGCTGCGTCAGCAAGCGGACCGGCGCTGCGGCGGCCCGCGAGAAGGTCGTTAGCCAACTGGACCACCTGCGGCGTCGAGCGGTAATCCCGGATCAGCTTGACCACGTTCGCATTGGGATACCGGGCCTTGAACCCGAGCAGGTGCCTGGGCGATGCACCGGTGAAGGAGTAAATGGTCTGGCTCGCGTCGCCCACCACGCAGAGCTCGTCGCGGCCGCCAAGCCAGAGGTCCAGGAGCCGCTGCTGCAGCGGCGACACGTCCTGGTATTCGTCCACCACGAAGTGCCGGTACTGCTCACGCACAGTGGCTGCCACTTTGGGATCCTCCTGCAGGATTCCAACAGTGATCAGGAGGACGTCTTCGAAGTCTATGACGTTCCGGTCAGTTTTGACGTCCTCATAGGCCTGGAACACCCGGGACACAGCCGTGAGGTCAAACCCGCCGGGGTTGCCCCTGTCCTGCGCGTTCTCCAGATAGTTGGCCGGGGTCAGCATTGACACCTTGGCCCATTCAATCTCGGAGGCCAGGTCCCGGATGGAAGCCCGGTCGGTGCTGAGCCGGAGCCGCCGGGCGGCCTCAGCAATCATCGGGGCCTTGTGGTCCAGGAGGTTCGGGAGTGACCCGCCCACCGCCTGGGGCCAGAAAAATTGAAGCTGGCGCAGCGCCGCGGCGTGGAAGGTCCGGGCCTGGACGTTGCCGACTCCCAGGTCGCGCAGCCTGCTGCGCATTTCCGCTGCAGCCCGCGCGGTGAAGGTCACGGCAAGCAGGCGCTGCGGAGTGTAGACCCCCGAGTGCACTCCGTATGCGATCCGGTGCGTGATAGCCCGGGTCTTTCCGGTTCCGGCGCCGGCCAGGACGCACAAGGGACCGGTGAGTGTGCTGGCCACCTCACGCTGCTCAGCGTCGAGTCCGCCCAGGATACGGTCTTCCAGGGACTCATCGCCGTCAGGAATTTCTGTAATCACTTCTGCTGCTTAGTCGAGAGGATGGATGGTGTGCTGCGGGACCGGCCCCGAGAAGATGCGGGCGCCCGGCCCTTTATCCCCGCCGGGGGCCTTATTCATCGGCGGGCCGGTCCTGGATGATACCGCCGTACCAGTGTTCGATGAGGGACCGGGCGATGGACAGCCGCGTGGAAATGACGATTTCCCCGCTCAGCACAGCAGCCTGGAGTTCCTCCCGGCTGAACCAGCGCGCCCTGGTGACTTCCACGCCGTCGGGCTTTGCCTCGGCATCATCCGTGACGGCGGTGAAGCCGAGCATCAGCGAGGCGGGGAACGGCCAGGACTGGGAACCGAGATACTGGCATGCCCGGACCCGTACCCCCACTTCCTCCTGGATTTCGCGGACCACCGCCTGTTCGAGGGACTCCCCCGGCTCAACAAAACCTGCCAGCGTGGAGTAGTTCTTGGCGTCTGCCGGTCCGCCACCGCCCAGGAGCAGGCGGCCGTCCGGTCCAACCACGGTGACGATGATGGCGGGATCGGTGCGGGGGTAGTGTTCGGAATCATCAGCAGGACAGCGCCTGACCCAGCCGCCCGCCTCGACGTCGGTGGGAGTACCGCAACGGGGGCAATGCGTATGGGTTGCGTGCCAGTTCGCAATGGCGCTTGCCTCAACAAAAAGTGCGGTGTGGGTGGCGTCCAACCCGGCTGCGACGTCCCTGAACCCCTCCCAGGAGGCTCCGGCGGGCAGGCCTGCAGCGGCGGGCTGTACCTGCGCAGGGAGGATGAACAGCAGGAGCTCAGTGCCGGCGGGAAGATCGCTGGAAGCCAGGGCTGTGCCCAGGTAGACGATGAGCGACGGGTCCGATCCTGCCTCCCGCAGCCGCTCCTGCAGCTGCTTGGCGTCCGCCAGTACCAGGGAGCCGTCATGGATCAGGGCCTGCCGGCCGGAGAGCACCATGGCGCGTGCTCCGCCGGCCGAGAGCAGTCTGTCCACCAGACCTGGCTTCATCCGTTCCATGGATCCGCGGTTAACCAGGGCGGGAGGCACCGGAAGGACCGTGTCAAAGAGGTGGTTGGCCGGCACAGCAGTGGACGGTTGATTTCCAGCGCCCGCGACCGCTGGCTTAATGACCGGCGCAGCGGCCTCCGCATGACTCATGTATCCACCGTACTGACTCGGGGTGACAATTCACATTTCCGCGGCCTGTTCCACGATGCCGCCTGGGTGCCGGGAGCAGGGGTCCGCGCGCGTCGGGGCGCACCGTTATTTCGGCCGGATCTGGAGACTCGCCGGGGACACACCGCCCTCTTGGAGGGGAGTCAATCTACCGTGGGAAGCGTGAGAAGAGAACCGATCGAATTGGCAGCTGTGGCAACCGCGGCAGTCCCCGGACTGAGCCCCACCGCAGTAAGTTCCGCCCCGGACGACCCGGCGGACTTCGACTCGGCCCTCCTCCTCGATTCCGAAGGCAAGCGCTGGCGGGTCAGGTCCCCCCGCCATGCGGAAGCGAGCACCCGGCTGGAGACGGAGTTCCTGGTTTTGCGCGCGTTTTCCCCTGCCATCCGTGCCGAGCTTCCTTTCCTGATGCCGACAGTGGCGGGCACGGTGCGTCAGAAACACCTGACGACGTTTGTGTATTCACACCTGGTCGGCGCCACCCGCTCGGTGGAAGAGCTGACCTCGGGCCCACAGGAACTGGCCAAGGAGATCGGCACGGCGTTGGCCGCCATCCATGACCTTCCGCGTGCACTGGTGAGTAACGCGGATCTGCCCAGCTACACGCCCAACGAATTTCGGCAGCGCAGGCTCAATGAACTGGACATGGCGGCCACCACGGGAAAGATTCCCTCGCTGCTTCTTCGCCGCTGGGAACATGCCATGGAGGACGTCTCGCTGTGGCGGTTCAATCCCTGTGTGGTCCACGGCGACCTGCACGAAGACAATCTGCTCATTGACCGGAACCGGGTAACAGCCGTGACCGGCTGGACCGACCTCAGGATCGGCGATCCTGCCGACGATCTGGCCTGGCTGGTCGCCTCCAATGAGCAGGATTTCGTCGATGCAGTGGTGCGCCACTACACGGAGCAGCGGCGCGACGTTCCGGACAGCCACCTGCTGCGGCGGGCAGCCCTTTCTGCTGAATTCGCCCTGGCGCAGTACCTCGTCAAGGGAATTGCCACCGATGACCGCGAGATGGTTTCGGAGGCTGAAGAGATGCTTGCCGCGCTGGCGGACGATATTGCCGAGTACGGCGGGCAACCCATCAGCGTCGAACCCCTGCCGCAGCCGGCGGCGCCGCCCCTGCCCCCGGCGTCTGCGGGAGCACCCGCCGCGAACGTGGCCCCTGCGGCCTCCCCCGGCCTCATTCCCGCGCCCGCTGCCACTGACGTTTCCGAGCAGATGCCGGCGGTGCATGTGATGCCCATCCCCACGGGGGACGCCGACGGGCCTGCGGGCAGCCAGCCGGCGACCACCGCGAATGCGCACAAGAATGCCGAGCCCGCCGCCCAGGACAGCGACGGCGATCGGAAGACCGACGGCCACGACGGCACCCCTGTGGTGCAGACGGGCCACGGCAACGGAGCTCAGGAAGAAAACGGAGTTCAGGAAGAAAACGCTGTCGAGGACAGCAAAACGGAGTCCCCGCCTGAGCTTTCGCCCGACGACACGTCCACTACCGCACTCACGGTTGTTGACGCCAAAGCACACTAGGCAGCAAGCCATAGTGTCCACCACCCCAATCAGCAGCCCTTCAGGAGTTCGGAGGCAACTGGTGCTCCGGGCGTGCCAGGGCGGCCGACACGATGGCCTCGAGCTCTTCGCCCGAGGCCAGGTCATGTGGCCTGACGACCTGGTTGTCCGCCACGTAGTAGAAGGCCGCCCGGACCTCATCGAGCGGAACGCCCTTGAGTCTTGCCCAGGCGAGCCGGTACACCGCGAGCTGGACACTCTTCGTCTTCAGCTGCCCCGATGAGGGCTTGCGGCCGGTCTTCCAGTCAACGAGATCCCAGCCGCCGTCGGCGTCCCGGAAGACTGCGTCGATGCGGCCCCGGACCACGACATCACCGACCCGCGTTTCGACCGGCACTTCAACATGCGCGGGCGAGCGGTGGGCCCATTCCGATTCCCTAAACGTTGCGACCATGTCGTCAAGGCCATATGCCTCATCTATGTGGTCGTCAGATCCCGGAGCTTCGCCGAGGTCGAGCATCCCGGCTGACCCATAGTATTCCTCCACCCAGGCATGGAAGACGGTGCCCTTCCGGGCGGACATGCCGGGTTCCCGCGGGACGGGCCGCCTGAGCCGCTGGACAACGGCCGCTGGGTTTTCGTCAAGGGAAACCAGGGTGGAAGCGGAAATGTGCCCGGGCAGGTGCACGTCACGGCTGCGGGCCCTACGGGCCCGGCGTTCGAGCAGCAATGCTGCCTCCCCCGCCCATCTGGCGGCAAAGGGCCGAAGCGTCCGGCTGTCCCCGCTTCCGGACTCCACTCCGGCTTCGGGATGCATGTCACCGCCGTGGACTGCGCCAGCGTGGAGGAAACCGCCTTGGGCTGCAGCGGCCGGGATTGTTGCACCGCTGTGGACGGCAGGGTGGCGCCGGCGCCCAATTTCTACCAGGAGCCGTCCGGCCGCCCGATCCATGGCTGCCCGCCTTCCAGGCACAAGCCGCAGCCTGTTCCCGGTCCGGGGGTCGACCGGTCCCTCCAGCGGGTCGTAAGGCCAGGAGGCGACCTCGAGATCCTTGGTGAGCGGACTGGCTTCCGGCAGCGCTTCCTCTGCCACCGAGTCCGGATGGATCCGGGCTACTGTTCCGCCGTCCGGGTTGAGGAGGCCAGAGGCGGCACCTCCCCCGGCCAGGGGTTCGAGCTCGGCCAGGAACGGCGACATCTCCGCCAGACTGCCGCGGCCGCCGACCCAGGCCGCGCTGGAAACCCACAGCACGTGTTTGGCCCTCGTGTAAGCCACGTATGCAAGACGGCGTTCTTCAGCCTCCCCGTGGGCCTGGACATCGGCCTTGAAGTCCTTTTCGGCATCGAGCCATCCTTTCTGGTCCGGCTGGTCCAGATCCCATTGGGGCAGGTCGGCCCGGTCACC
The DNA here is from genome assembly GCA_031178585.1 of Arthrobacter sp. Next base: position 37,578 of record JAPSIT010000003.1, on the reverse strand, counting down.
GCGCAGGGGCCACGGCAGGGCGGCCGAGCCGCTGCTCCAGCGGGAGTCGCGGCTGCTCGGGAAGGCTCCCGCATTCAGTCCGGGCACAAAGACCACGTCCCACTCGAGTCCCTTCGAGGCATGCACCGTGAGCAGCTGGACGGCTTCGTGGTTGACGTCAGGTGGCGGCACGTCCAGGCCACCTTCCTCAGCCGCTGCTGCTTCGAGCCAGGCGAGGAAGGCCAGGACGTCCACGCGCTGGGCAGTCTGCAGAAACCCGGCCGCGGCGTCCTGAAAGGCGTCCAGATTGCGCCGTGCCTGATGAATGCTGATCCCTGGCCGGGCAGCGACCTCAATATCCAAGAGCATGGCTCGCTCGACTTCGCCCAGGAGAGTGGTCAGATCTTCGCCCAGCAGCCCTCGGAGGTGCCGGAGTTCCGTGGCGAGCTGATGCAGGCGTTCCAGTGCCGCTTGCGTTAGCGACCGTCCGTGCGCCGACAGCCACCCCTCCCGGGGCAGCCAATCGAGGGCTTCCACAAGGCTGGCCCCATCGGTCAGGTCCCCTTCGATGACCACATCGGCGGATTCAGCACTTTCATCAGCAACGGCAGCGTCGGCCGCATTCCGAGCCCGCCGGCGTGCAAGGTGGGACGACCAGTCGCGGAAGGCCATGAGATCCGCGGGGCCGATCCGCCACCTCGCCCCTGCCAGCAACCTCATCAGGGAATCTGATCGGCCAGGATCAGCGAGAACGCGGAGCGTTGAAACAAGATCCACGATTTCCGGGGTGTCCAGCAGACCTCCCAGCCCCACAATTTCGTAGGGAATGCCTTTGGCTTCGAACTCCCGTCTGATGCATTCCATCTGGGCGCGGCGGCGGCACAGAACGGCCATGGCCGGCGGCACAGGCGAGGCCGCAGCCTGCATCTCGAAGTCCGTTACCCGGAACCTGAGCACATCCCGGGCGATCGCCGCCGCCTCATCTTCATCCGTGGCGAACCGTCCCATGACCACCCGTCCCTGGACCGCGGCTGGGCTCGGCTGCAGGGAGGGTACCTCAACAGCGGCAGCGGAGGCGCGTTCACCGGCAGGCCCGGCTGCGGACGCGGCGGCATTCAGTGGCGCCGCGATGAGGTTCGCCGCGGCGAGAATATTCTGCCCGTTCCGCCATGCCGTGGTCAGGTAGGAGACGGGGGCAGGCTTGAAGGTGGCAGTCCCCGTGTGCGGTTCCTCGACTCTAACCGGGAACTCCCTGACGAAATGGAAAAGCTGGCCGGCCGAGGCTCCACGGAAGCCGTAAATGGACTGGTTCGGGTCGCCCACCGCAGTTACCGCATGCCCTTCACCAAACAGCCTGGAGAACAGCACCAACTGCGCATGGGAGGTGTCCTGGAATTCATCCAGCAGCACCACCCTGTAGCGCTGGCGCTCCATATCGGCCGCGAGCGGAACCTCCCGGGCCACCTTCGCGGCCAAGGCGACGAGATCACCGAAATCCAGCGCTCCCCGCGCCCGCTTCGCGACGGCGTAGCGGCCCACAAGATCAGCCACGCTGGCCCTCGTCCGCAGCATCCCGGCGAGCTCGGCAGCGGCCTGGGTGGAGTTTTTCTTTGCCCCGGCCACATACGGCAGGCCCTCATAGGCGGACAACCGCTCCATCAGCCAGCCCTGTACTTCGGCCGGCTCCCTCAGGTGCTCCGCGCACTCCCCGGCGAGCTGGATGACCGCTTTGACGAGCGTGGACTTTGCCGCCCGGAAGTGGGTGTACTCGCCGTCGTAGGCTTCGACGACTTCACTAGCCAGCTGCCAGGCCTGTGCGCCGCCCAGCAGGACGACGTCGCGCTCGATGCCCAGCCGGAGGCCGTAGTCGGAGACAATTGCGCTCGCGAACGAGTGGTAGGTGGACACCTTCGGTTCGAGGGCATCAGTGCTAAGAAGCCCGGCGGGGAAAACCGCGTGCCCAGCGTCGGCAGCAGCGATGCGCTGCAGGGAACTGAGCTTGGCCCGGATGCGGCTGGCCAGTTCGCCGGCCGCCTTCCGCGTGAACGTCACACCCAGGACCTCTTCAGGCCTGACCCAGCCGTTGGCGACCAGCCAGACGACACGGTCGGCCATCGTGGCGGTCTTGCCCGATCCCGCACCGGCGATGACCAGCCTGGGGGTCAGCGGCGAGGAGATGATGGCAGATTGTTCCGCAGTGGGAAGATGCTTCTCCCCCAAGAGGACGGACAGTTCCTCGGGACTGAACGCCGGAGCCGGGAGCTCGGGCTCTGGGAGGTCGGGCGCTGTTCTCATTCTGTAACCTGCTTTCCCCGTGCGCACAGCGGGCAGACCTCCGGCAGACGGCAGCCATGACCACCGAACCCGGCTTTGGATGGATCATGCCGGGCTTCGAACTCACTCCCGGACATGACGCGGGAAGCCTCCGTCACGAGGTCCATCGCCCAGTTGTCCGCGGCTTCGAGGGGTTCCTGCTGCTGGATACCGGGGCTCTTGGCGGTGGTGCCCAGCTGCGCCAGTATGGCGCCGCCCGGCTCCGTGTGGGCGGGTATGCCCGGTCCTTGGAATCCTCCTGCCAGGACTGCAGCCTGGTACGCCCCGAGCTGCGGGTGCCGCCCGAGCTCGGCTTTCCCCGGTTGCCGCTTGCCCGTCTTGAGGTCAACGATCACCAGCCGTCCGTGGGAGTCGATCTCCAGCCGGTCCACTTGGCCGCGCAACACGGCGGTCCGCGTGTCCTGTTCTGCTTCGGAACCGGTTGCGGCGCTGGCCGCAGGATCAGCAACGGCAGCGGCGTCGGCCCCTGCCGCCTGCGTCAGCTGCACTTCGAAGTCCTGTTCTACGCCGACGAGCCGTCTGCCTTCGCTGCGCATCACCAGAATGTACTGGGCCAGTTTGCGGACCATGGATTCAGCCCGCTGGTAGTCCAGTTTGCCTTCCCAGTTGTCCTTCATGCCCAGGGCGGGCCAGCGCCGGACGAGCTCGGCGAGGTACTCGGCCCCCGAACCCTCGGGGATATCCTGCGCGATGGAGTGCACCAGCGTGCCCAGGCTTCTGGCGAAGTCGGTGGCTGCCTCACCGCCGGCAGCCTGGACAAACCAGTCCAGGGGTGACTTTTGGACGGACTCCACCTTTGAGGGCGAGACGAAGACGGTCCCACCGGGCGGCACGATGCGTTCCGCTGATGTCAACGGCGCCAGCCCCCACCAGGAGTGGGGGTGCGCTCCGGGGACCGGAGGATCCGCGGTGGCGAGGCGGGCAAGGACGCTGACCGCCTCGTCTGCCTCCTCTGCAAACCTGCCATCGAGCTGGGCATACTGGCGCAGCTCCGCGACGAGCGCACGGAGGGTCAGCGGCCGTTCCACCGGTGTGAAGCCTCTGGATTCCTGCCCCGGCCGGAGCGGTGCCACGTAGTCCAGGAATGAGGACGGCTGCTCGTCCTCTGAGGCGACGGCGGTGCAGATCAGCACTTCCTTCGCACGCGACACCGCGGTTGAAAAACTGCGCAGTTCGTCGTACCTGATCTCGCGAAGCCGGCTCAGCGGGCCGAGCTGGAGGGCGTACTCCACGCCATGCTCAACGGCGTCTGCGAACAACGTGCTGCCGAGCAGTTCGCCGCGCAGTCGGGTGTTCGGCCACACACCTTCCTGGAGTCCTGCGACGATGACCAGCGGCCATTCCCGGCCTGCAGCGCTGGCCGGAGTCATGAGCTCCACGGCGTCATCTACCTGCGCCCGCGCAGCCAGGGTGTCCATGGGCAGCTCCTGGTTCAGCAGGTATTCGAGGAACTGCTCGGGGCTGGAACCCGGCATCTGGTCTACGTAGCGTTCCGCGGTGTGAAAGAGCGCCATCATTGCGTCAAGATCTCGGTCTGCCCGCGCCCCTACGAGTCCGCCGGCGAGTGCCGCCGCCGTCCAGGTCACCGCCAGGCCTGTGGAGTTCCACAGCGCCCACAGCACTGTCTCGGCGTTCGCTCCGGGCTCGGCAGCAGCACGCCGTCCCGCGTCGATCATCCTGGCGATCCGCCGTGCCGAGCGTCCCTCGATTCCGAGGACCGCGAGCGCGCCGGGCTCCGTCAGGGCTTCCACAAGCAGCGAATCACTTGAACGCCCCCCACCGCCAAGGATCTCCTCCCGGCGCAGGGACTGGCGGAGCCTGCGCAATTCGAGTGACGTGGCTCCTCCGATCCGTGAAGTCAGCAGTGAGACCGCGGATTCCGGGCTCAGCAGGGCCGGGTCAAGGGCGATCGCGTACGCCTCGAGCAGCGGCCGCACGGCAACCTCGTCCCGCACGGCGGACTCTGCCACCGGGATCCGTACCGGAATACCCTGCCCGGACAGATAGCGCTGGAGCTGGCTCAGCTGGCCCCCGTTGCGGACGAGTACTGCCATGTCGGCAAGGTCCCGCCCGTCGGCGATGTGGGCTTCCAGAATCCGTTGGGCCACATACCGCAGCTCGTGGACCGGCGACGGCAACAGATGCGCTTCGACCGTCCCGCCGGCCTTGCGCGGCGGAGCGGCAGGATGACCGGCAGGCTCCTGCCCGGCCGCTTCCAGCGCAGCGGGCTTCTCATCAGCGCCCTGGCGTGTCTCGCGGTCAGGGTCATCGAGGCGGCGTGCGAGTTGTCCGCCGGCTCGCAGCGAAATCCGGTCGGCGACTCCCAGCCAGGCCATCGCCAGTGCCGGGTGCTGCCGGTGCGCGTACCGGAGTGGCCGCTCGGCAACTTCCTTGGAACCGTCACCCGCCAACAGCCGGGGCAGTTCGGCCACGAGGTCCGGGCGTGCACCGCGGAATCCTTGGACCACTGTGTCGGGTGAGGAGGTGATGAAGGCATCCTTGCCGGCGGCGATGTCCGCCAGCAGCTCGAAGACTGCCGGGTTCGCTTCCTGGATATCGTCAACGAGGATGAGCTGGAGCCGTTCGCGTTCCGCCGCCAGGAAGTCCGGTGAATCCTGAAACAGCTGGCGGGCTGCGGTAATAATGCCTGCGGGATCAAAGGCCTCCGGCATGCGGAGGTCAAGGACGTCGCGGTATTCGGCATACAACGCAGCGGCTGCGATCCAGTCCGGCCGGCCGCATTCATGGCCCAGGTTTGCCAGGTCCTGGGGTGTCCGGCCAGATTCAATGATCCGGTCAAACAGCTGCCGTACTTCCTGCCGGAAGCCACGTGTGGGCAGAGCGGCCCCCAGGTCCTCGGGCCAGGGCAGTCCCAGTCCGGGCAGTGCATGGCCGTCCAGCAGCTCTTTGATGATGAGGTCCTGCTCCGGGCCGGACAGCAGGCGCGGAGCACGGGGCAACGGCAGGATCCCTTCCGCTTTCGCCCGGCGGATGAGATCGAAGGCGTAGGAGGCCCATGTCCGGGCGGGCGTGGTGCTCAGGCTGCGGTTCAGGCGTGCCGTGAACCGGTCGCGCAAAGCGTCAGCGGCCAAGCGTCCGGGAGCAAGGATCAGGATCCGCTCCGGGTCCACGCCAGCCTTCTCGACGCGATGGACGGCTGCCTCTACCAGGACGGTGGATTTACCGGTGCCCGGCCCTCCGGGGACCAGCACGGGGCCGGTGCCGCCAGGAGCTTCGACGGCGGCGAGCTGGTCAGCTGACAGGACGGGAACAGCGCTGTGAACCTGGCGGGGCGGCAAAAGCCGGAGACCTGCCCCCGGCAACACCTGGCCTGCGGCGAGGGACTCCCCCGGCACCCCTGTCTTAGAGAACAGCGGTGCGGTTTGCTGGATAGTTGCGGTCACTCAGTCATTCCATCATTTGCCACTGACAATTCGCGCAGCGACGTCTCCAGGTGCTCAGCAATCAAGTCCAACGCGTCCAAGTCTTCCTCCGAGGGCATCCAGCGGGCAGCCGTCAAGTCTACGCGCCACCTGCCCTCGCCCATTCCGGCGAACCGCAGGTAGTCCCCTCTCAGCGGCGTTCCTTCCTGGAGATAGTGCGCCAGGGCTTCCGCTTCGAGCCCTTTCGGAGCGTGACCGCCGGCCCGGAGGACACGCCACCAGGGAACCGCGCTTCCGTAGCGGCTCATCGCCGTACCCACCTGCCGTGCCCCTCCGGCCCCCAGCAGGTCTGCGACGTCCCCATAAGACAACACCGAAGCGGCCGGGATGCGTTCCACGACCTCGAGCACCGCCTCGACATACTCCACCCGCACTGCTTCAGACTATCGGCCATCGCTGCACGGCGGGCACGGCCGCACGCGCCGGGCACGGCACGGCCCGACGTGACCCCGAGGCAGCGCGACCCAGAGGCAGCGTGCTCCGCCATATCGGTTGGACACGCGCAGCGGTAGCCAAAACTGTCGGTGCCAACGGATAGCGTGAAGTCATGAGCACTTGGAACACCCTCCCGCGGGCAGCCTTCGACCTCGAAACCACCGGCCGCAATTCCCGTGCAGCAAGAATCGTGACTGCGTCAGTAACCGTCGTAGATGGCGCCGGCGAAGTCTTGCAGGAGCATGAGTGGCTGGCGGATCCCGGCGTCGAGATTCCGGCCGAGGCAAGTGACATACACGGGGTCACGACAGAACATGCCCGTAGTAACGGCAGGCCTGCGGCGGAGGTGACGCGGGAAGTGGCCGCGGTGCTCCAGGGGCTTTTTGACTCGGGCGTGCCGGTGATCGCCTTCAACGCCAGTTACGACTTCACGGTCCTGGCCGCCGAGTCAGCCCGCTATGGGGTTCCCCAGCTGACCAGGTTTCCCGTTCTGGATCCCTACATCATGAACAAGCAGGTGGACCGGTACCGCAAAGGCAAGCGGACGCTCACGGCACTGTGCGAAGAATACGGCGTGAATCTGGACAACGCCCACACGTCCGCTGCCGACGCGTTGGCCACCCTCCGGGTGCTGGACGCGATGGCCGGTAAGTTCCCCAAGCTGAAGGTTCCGGCAAGCCAGCTGCACCAGCTCCAGGTCGACTGGGCGGTCAGCCAGGCAGCGGACTTCCAGCAATACCTCCGTAAGACCAAACCGGCCGCGGTCATCGAGGGCGACTGGCCGGTGCTGCCTCCCGAAGATGCCAGCCGGGGAGATTTTTAGTCGCATCGGCGCGCCGGAACAAGGATATCGGCGCAGCTGCGACAAAGATCACAACTACCCGGCGGGGTCCTCAGCGCAGGCGGGCGCGCTCTGATTCAGCCATCATGCCGATCGGGCAATCAGCGCCGGTGCCGTCACGCGGATAGCCGCGGATCCTTCGGGGAGAGACCGCGACTACCGAACCTTGTTCGGAAGTGACTCATGTACACCCGCGCTGACATAATTTAGTTCAAAAGCGGGCTTGTGCTATGCCCTGCCCGGCCGCCTATCGCCTGAGGATACATGATCACAGTTACTGACCTGCGCAAGGTCTACCGTCAGGGGAAAAAGGAAGTTGTGGCCCTTGACGGGGTCTCACTGTCCGTCCCCAAAGGCTCCATCCATGGCATCATCGGCCATTCCGGGGCGGGTAAGTCCACGCTGGTGCGGTGCCTCACGCTGCTGGACCGCCCGACTTCGGGTTCTGTGAACATCGACGGCACTGAGCTCAGCTCCGTGAAGGACTCCGAGATCCGTGCGGCCAGGCGCCGCATCGGCATGGTGTTCCAGCACGCCAACCTAATGGATTCCCGCACTGCAGCAGGCAACGTGGCACATCCGCTCGAGCTCGTTAAGACGCCCAAGGACAAGGTCCGGACCAAGGTTGCGGAGCTGCTGAAGCTCGTGGGCCTGGAGGGTTTCGAAAACGCCTATCCGTCCCAGCTGTCCGGCGGCCAGCGCCAGCGCGTGGGTATTGCCCGTGCCCTGGCGTCCGAGCCCGACGTCCTGCTGTGTGACGAACCGACGTCCGCGCTGGACCCAGCTACCACCGACGAGATCCTGGACCTCATCCAGGACCTGACCCGCCGCCTGCAGCTCACCGTGCTGATCATCACTCATGAAATGCACGTCGTTAAGCGTGTATGTGGTTCGGTGTCGCTGCTGGCCAAGGGCCGCGTCGTGGAAGCGGGCAGGCTGGAAGATGTGGCTGCTGAGCTCGACAGCAAGCTCGCCCGTGCGCTGCTGCCGCTTCCGGCGTCCGAGGCAATCAAGGGGGACCTCCAGAACGGTCCCGTGCTGGAGATCCTGTTCTCAGGCGACAGCGCCAAGGAGCCGGTCCTCACGAGCGTCGCGCGGCATTTCGATATCGATCTGAACGTCCTCGCCGGGAGCGTGGAGACGCTCGGCGGCCACCAGTTCGGACACCTTCGGGTCCAGTTGGCGGACCACGCAGACTACGATGCAGTGCTTGCCTATCTTCATGACCGCGGGATCAGCGCGAAAGTGGCGTCCGGCCACGGCCGGCAGTCCGGACAGGATGAATTCGCCGGAATATCCGATTTTGCCGCTGAGACGGGAGACTTCAAGTGAACGAGATCTTCGGCAACCCCGTCCTGGCCAAGGCCCTGCCCGAGGCAATTGTTGAGACGCTCCAGATGGTTGCGATCTCCGGCTTCTTCACCGTACTCATCGGACTGCCGCTGGGCGTCTTCCTGCACACCACAGCGCCGGGCGGGCTGCGGCCCATGCCCGTAATTAACCGCATAGTCAGCGACATCGTGGTCAACATCACCCGCTCCATCCCCTTCGCCATCCTGATGGTGGCCCTGATCCCGCTGGCCCGCCTGCTCGTGGGTACCAGCCTGGGCCCCGTGGCAGCTTCGGTTTCACTGTCCATCGGAACCATCCCGTTCTTCGCCCGCCTCGTTGAAGCCTGTCTGCGCGACGTCCACCATGGGAAAATTGACGCCGCGCAGGTGATGGGCTCCACGAAGATGCAGGTCATCAACAAGGTGATGCTTCCGGAATCCCTGCCGGCTCTGGTGGCGGCCACGACCACTACCGTGGTTACCCTGGTCGGCTACAGCGCCATGGCCGGCCTTGTCGGCGGCGGCGGACTCGGAAAACTCGCCTACAACTACGGGTTCCAGCGCTTCGACGTCACAGTCATGCTCGTCACCATCGTGCTGATCATCGTCCTGGTCCAGGTCATCCAGCTGACGGGTGAGTGGATTGCCCGCAGCCTCGACCACCGCTGACCTGCCACAGCAACGCACCAGCTCTCCGCCACGGCTTCACAGCAGCGAGTAGCCGCTCACTGCATCTGATCCGGATTCCCGGCCCCACCGGACGAATCCTGGCTATTTCGAAAGGAACGCATCTGATGCGTAAATCACTCACCCTCCTCGCCACCGGCATTGCCGCTGTCCTGGCATTGACCGGCTGCGGCGGCGGTTCCTCCGCCCCAAGCGCCGAAACCCAGACGCTGGACCCGGCCAAGCCGGCAACCCTCACCGTCGGCGCCAGCCCGGTGCCGCAGGCCAAGATCCTTGAGTTCCTCAACCAGGACCTCGCCCCCAAGGCCGGCCTCAAGCTGGACATCAAGGAGATCGAGGACTACCAGACGCCGAACACCGCGCTGAGCGACGGCTCCCTGGACGCGAACTACTACCAGCACCTGCCGTGGTTCGAAGACCAGGTCAAGACAAAGGGCTACAAGTTCGGCCACGGCGAAGGCGTGCACATCGAGCCCTACGCCGCGTTCTCCGAGAAGGTCAAGGACATCAGCGAGATCAAGGACGGCGCCAAGATCGCCATCACCAACGACCCGTCCAACCAGGTCCGCGCCCTCCGCGTCCTCGAAAAGGCCGGCCTCGTCAAAGACATTAAGGACGACAGCTCCGTGATCGCCCTGACCGACGAGCAGAACCCAAAGAAGCTCAAGTTCTCCGAGAACCAGCCGGAACTGCTGATCAATGACCTCAAGGACCCGTCTGTGGACCTGGCGCTGATCAACGGCAACTTCATCCTGAAGGCCGGCCTCAGCACCCAGGATGCCCTGGCCGTGGAGTCCACCGAGAACAACCCCTACGCCAACTTCCTGGCCTGGCGCGAGGAGTCCAAGGACGATCCCCGCATCAAGAAGCTCGATGAACTCCTGCACTCCCCCGAGGTCAAGGCCTTCATCGAGAAGGAATGGCCCAACGGTGACGTGACCGTGGCCTTCTAAGCCACCGGAACATCGGGACTAACACCCAAAAACTCTGGCACCCGCCGCGGCGGGTGCCAGAGTTTTTTCTTGCCTTGCGTTCGGGGGCCGGATGCGCCCGGCGCCGGGACGCAACCCGGCGGCGCATCAGCCCGACAGCGGGGTCAGGCTGTCGGCGGGGTCAAGCCTTCGCTGCTGCAGCCGCCCTCGCCGCGGCGGGCAGCGCGTCGAAGATCCTGTTCATTGCGGCGTCATCGTGGGCCGCGGAGAGGAACCAGGCTTCGAAGACCGACGGCGGTAGGTAGACGCCGGACTCCAGCATGGAGTGGAAGAACGGCGCGTAGCGGAAAGTTTCCTGTTTCTGGGCATCGCTGTAGTTGTGGACTCCGTGCTCGGAGGTGCCGAACGCCACCGAGAACAGGTTTCCGGCGCGCTGGATCGAGTGGTCCACGCCTGCCTCGTCGAGGGCTGCGGACAGCGCGGAGGACAGTTCCAGCGACCGTGCGTCCACAAAGGAGTAGACCTCGCGCGTGGCGTTCGTCAGTGTGGCGACGCCGGCTGCCATCGCCACCGGGTTACCGGACAGCGTGCCCGCCTGGTAGACCGGGCCGACCGGCGCGAGGTAGTCCATGACGTCGGCACGGCCGCCAAGGGCCGCCGTCGGCATTCCGCCGCCGATCACCTTTCCGAAGGTGAGCAGGTCCGGGGTCCACTGCTCCCCGGAGCCGGCCGCCCCGCCCGTGAGGCCCCAGTAGCCGGCGTAGCCGGTGCGGAAGCCGGTGAGCACCTCATCCACGATGAGCAGCGCGCCGTGGGCGGCGGTGATGCGGGACAGTCCGGCGTTGAAGCCCTCACCCGGGGTGACGACGCCCATGTTGGCCGGGGCCGCCTCGGTGATCACGGCAGCAATGTTGGGGCCGTGCTCGGCGAACGCAGCCTCAACGGCGCCGAGGTCGTTGTACGGCAGGACCAGGGTCTCGGCGGCGGTGGCGGCTGTAACACCTGCGGAGCCGGGCAGGGCAAGGGTGGCGACACCCGAACCAGCCGAGGCAAGCAGTCCGTCGAGGTGGCCGTGGTAGCAGCCTGCGAACTTGATGACCAGGTTGCGGCCGGTAAAGCCGCGGGCGAGCCGGATCGCCGTCATGGTGGCCTCGGTTCCGGTGGACACCATGCGGATGCGTTCGACGGCGGAAACCCGTTCCTTGACGATGGACGCCAGGTTGGCCTCGTCAGGCGTGGAGGCGCCAAACGACAGGCCGCGGTCCACGGCGGCGTGCACGGCCTCAAGGACGGCAGGGTGCGCATGGCCGAGCAGCGCCGGACCCCAGGAGCAGACAAGGTCAACGTATTCGTTGCCGTCCGCGTCCGTCAGGTAAGGGCCCTGTGCTGAGACCATGAAGCGCGGCGTGCCGCCAACAGAGCCGAAGGCACGGACCGGGGAATTGACGCCGCCCGGCATAAGCTGGCGGGCGCGGTCGAAGAGTTCCTCGTTGTGAGGCATGCTGGAAGTCATGCGTCCTATTCTTTCAGGAGTTCGTTGACGCGTGGTGCCACAGCCGTTCCAAACAGCTCAATGGAGCGCATCATGGCGGAGTGCGGAAGCGATCCGCTGCTGTATTTCAGGTCGAACCGGTCCACGCCAAGGTGGTGCTTGAGCCGGACGATCTTCCGGGCCACCGTTTCGGGCGAGCCCACGTACAGGGCTCCTTCCGGCAGGCACATGGCGTCGAACTCGCCCCTGCCGGCGGGGCCCCAGCCCCGTTCTGCGCCGATCCGGTTCCGCAGTTCGAGCCAGTGCGGGAAGTATTCCTCGCGTGCTTCCTCGTCACTAGCTGCCACGTGTCCGGGAGAGTGTGTCGCCATCTGCTGCAGGGGATGGCCGTACTTGGCCATGGCCTCGCGGTAGAGATTGGCCAGCGGCGCGAAGGATCTGGGCTGCCCGCCGATGATCGCAAAGATGATGGGGTAACCGTATTCCGCGCAGCGGAGCACAGATTCGGGAGTGCCGCCCACGCCGATCCAGGTAGGCAGGAGGTGGTGTTCGAGGCGCGGGTAGACCCTTAGTCCGTTCAGTGCCGGGCGGGTGCGGCCTTCCCAGTGCACGGGCTTTTGCGCCCGGACCCTGTGGAACAGCTCAAGCTTTTCCTCGAAGAGCACCTCATAGTCGGCGAGGTCGAAGCCGAACAGCGGAAAGGATTCGATGAAGGAGCCCCGCCCCAGCATCACTTCCGCGCGCCCGTTGGACAGGGCGTCCAGTGTGGAGAAGCGCTGGAAGACGCGGATGGGATCATCGGAACTCAGGACGGTCACGGCGGAGCCAAGCCGGATCTGCCTGGTCCTGGCGGCGGCAGCCGCCAGGAAGACTTCAGGCGCCGAGACAGCGAAATCCCGGCGGTGGTGCTCCCCCACTGCAAACGCATGAAGCCCGACGGCGTCAGCAAGCTCCGCCTGCTCAAGCAGCTGGCGCAGGACGACGGCGTGGGGCAGAGGCTGGCCGTCGGGACCGGTTCCGGCGTCCCCAAACGTGTTCAGCCCCAGCAGGATCCGGTCCGGCCCCACCGGCCGGGTGGGGTCGCCGCCTGCAGGGCTGTCGGCCGGGGACACCTGTGCCGTGAAACCCTGTGCCGAAGTATCCCGCGGCGTTTCGTCCATCAGGCTTCCCGCATCCAGCCGGCGAGCTCGCTCGCCCAGTAGGTGAGGACCATGTTGGCGCCCGCACGGCGGATCCCCAGGACAGACTCGGTGATGGCCGCGCGGCGGTCGATCCAGCCGTTCGCCGCTGCCGCCTCGATCATGGCGTACTCCCCCGAGATCTGGTAGGCGGCCACGGGGACAGGGCTCATCTCCGCGACGTCGCGCAGGATGTCCAGGTAGCTCATGGCGGGTTTGACCATCACCATGTCAGCGCCTTCGGCAAGGTCCAGTTCAACTTCCTGGATGGCCTCGCGGCGGTTGGCGGCGTCCATCTGGTAGGTCCGGCGGTCCCCCTTCAGCTGCGAGTCCACGGCTTCACGGAACGGGCCGTAGAACGCGGACGCGTATTTTGCCGCGTATGCAATCACGGCGGTGTTGACATGTCCTGCGTCCTCGAGCGCCTGCCGGATGACGCCGATCTGGCCGTCCATCATGCCCGAGGGACCCAGCACATGGGCGCCCGCGTCGGCCTGTGCCACCGCCATCTTGGCGTAGATGCTCAAAGTGGCGTCATTATCCACGTATCCGTCGCTGCCCAGCACGCCGCAGTGTCCGTGGTCGGTGAATTCGTCGAGGCACACATCGCTCATGACCACGAGATCGTCACCGACCTCGGCGCGGACGTCGCGGATGGCTTTGTTGAGGACGCCTTCCGGGTCCAGGGACGCCGTTCCCTGAGCATCGCGCTGCGCGGGGATGCCGAACAGCATGATGCCGCCCACGCCCAGCTCCACGGCTTCAGCGGCTGCCTTCTTCAGCGTGTCCGTGGTGTGCTGCACCACTCCGGGCATCGAGGCGATCGGATTGGGTTCAGAGAGACCCTCCCGGATGAAGGCGGGGAGGATCAGCTCCGCGGGGGCCAGCCGGTTCTCGGCGGCGAGCCTGCGCATGGCGGGAGTGGTGCGGAGCCGCCGGGGGCGGTGGTTCGGAAAGCTCATATCCTGTCCTTCATTGGGGGGCTGATGCTGACGAATTAAGGTCCGGGGTTTCGCCCCCGCCGGCTTGCACGGCCCGGACGACGGCGGCCACGAGCCCTTCAGGGGTAGCTTCGCCGGCGGTTGCGGCTACGGCGAGGCCGAGCTCCTCCGCTGCTGCGGCAGTCGCCTTGCCGATGGCGACGAAGCGGCAAACTCCCAGGGGCGAAAGGGTTGCGCTGATCCGGCGGGCTGCGCTGGGCGAAGCAGCGACGACGGCGGCAATCCCGCCGTTGGTTATGGCAGCTTTCGCCTCGGCCGGCGTGAGCGTCCTGGCGTCTCCTGCCTCCGCAGCGTCGAACGGCTCCTGGCCGGTACTGGCTGCGGCAAGGCGGCGGTCCGGATCTGCCGGATAGTCCACGGTGTGGTACGCCACTACGGTGTGAACTTCCACTCCCAAAGCACTGAGCCCGCGGGCGAGGGCAGGGGCGGCAATGTCAGCCTGTGGCAGCAGCACCCGGGCGGGGCCTTCCGGCCAATCCCCGATCAGGCCCTCCGCTGAATGCTCGTGCGGAGGCATGACGTGCACGCCGACGCCTGCGGCTTCAAGCGCTCTGCGGGTAGCCGGGCCGACCGCAGCCACCCGGGTTCCCGCGGGAATCCAGGCATGGAGGGAAACCTGGCGGGCCGCGGCCTGCTCCTGCAGCGCCAGGACCGTGGTGACACTGCTGACCACGAGCCATTCAAACCGCCCTGCACCGAGGGCCTCGAAGGCATCGCCAAGGCCTGCCTGGTCCCGGGCCCGTTCGAAGTCCTTCAGCGGAAGCAGGAGCGGCTCGGCTCCGGCCAGCCGCAGTTGGGCGGCGAGGGTTCCCGCACGGTCGGGGCTGCGGGTGACCAGGACGCGCTGGCCCTCAAGCGGGCGCTGCCCGTGCCCGGCCGCGGCACGGCTGGCGGCCGGACCCTCGTCCCTTAGTTCCATGTACCGGTCCCGCCGTCCCTGTCAGGACGCGGTGAGGTCCGCGATGTCGCCGGCTCCGGCTGCGAGGAGCACCTCGGCCAGCTCGATGCCCAGCAGTGTCGCGCCGACCTCGGTCAGTCCGTCCGTGGCGCGCTTGTCGCGTACCGTGGCTGTCCCGTCGACGGCGCAGACCACGGCCTCGAGGTGCAGGATACTGCCCTTGCGGTACGCGTACGCACCCACCGGCGCGGCGCAGCCGGCCTCGAGCCGGGCAAGCAGGGCGCGCTCCGCCGTGACAGCCAGTCGTGTGTCCTGGTCATCGACGGCGGACAGCGCCTGCGCCAAGGCGCCCTGCGATCCGCCGGCGGAGCCTGCACGGGCGGGTGCGTCAGCGGTCCGGCATTCGATCGCCAGGGACCCCTGCCCGGCAGCGGGAAGCATGACATCGGTTTCCAGGTATTCGGTCACGGTGTCCAGCCGGCCGATGCGCTCCAGGCCTGCTGCGGCCAGGATGACGGCGTCCAGGTCGCCCGACTTTCCCTCCACCACAGCCTCCGTGGTGTTTCCGGGCAGGCCGGGGACACGTCCGAGGCGGGTGTCGACGTTGCCCCGGATGTCCACAATGTCCAGATCCGGGCGCACGGCCCGCAGCTGCGCCGCCCTCCGCGGCGAACCTGTCCCTACCCGCGCGCCTTTGGGAAGGTCGGCGAGCTTGAGCCCGTCGCGGGCGCAGAGGACATCGCGGACATCGACGCGCGGCGGTGTGGCAGCCAGCACCAGGCCGGCAGCCGGACCGGTGGGAAGGTCCTTCAGTGAGTGCACGGCAACGTCGCACTCGTCGCGCAGCAGGGCGTCACGGAGCGCTGCCACGAAGACACCGGTGCCCCCCATCTGCGACAGGGACCCTTTGAGGACGTCACCCTCTGTCCTGATGTGCACCAGTTCCACGGTAAAACCGCCGACGGCGGACAGCAGGTCGGCGGTCTGCTGGGTCTGGGTGAGGGCCAGCTTGCTGGCCCGCGTGCCGATCCGGACGGTCATTTCGTGTCCTGCTTGGACGACGGGTAGGGATCGTGGCCCGTCCCTACCGTCGTGTCGGCGCCGGCAATGGTGGGCTTTTCACCGCGGAAGTTCTCGCAGCAGCCGGGACGGCAGACGTCGTACCAAGGCCCCAGCTCCGTGGCGGCCGGGCGTTCGGCGATGTTGTTCGCCACGGTACGCTCGCAGATGAGATCCACGAGTCCGTTGACGAAGCGGCGGTGGGTGCCGGGAGTCGGAACCCGGGTGGCTGCGAGTCCAAGGTTTGCGCAGGTCTCCAGGGCCTCCGTGTCGAGGTCCCAGACGACTTCCATGTGGTCGCTGACGAAGCCCAGCGGGACAATCACGACGCCCTTGACACCCTGCCGGGAGAGTTCCTCGATGGCATCGTTGATGTCGGGCTCGAGCCAGGGAACGTGCGGCGCACCGGAACGCGACTGGTACACCAGGGACCACGGTGCTGAGAGGCCGGATTCCTCTTCCACCCGACGCATTACTTCCGCACCGGTGGCCAGGTGCTGGGCGACGTAGGCCGATCCCTCGGCGAATTCGCGGGGTTCTTCCGGCGATTTTCCGGCAGCGTCGGCGTCCCGGGTGGGGATCGAATGGGTGGCAAAAATAACGTGAAGGGGAGCGTCAGGAGATCCGGCGGCGGCCAGCTGGGCGCGCACATCCGCAATGCCCGCGGCCGTGCCTTCCACGAAAGGTTCCACGAACCCGGGGTGGTCGAAGTACTGGCGCACCTTGTCCACCTCAAGCCGGCCGTCCAGGCCCGTCTCCGTCAGCGCCATGCCGATGTCCTCACGGTACTGGCGGCAGCTGGAGTAACAGGAGTAGGCGCTCGTGGTGATCATCAGCAGCTTGCGGTGCCCGGCGTCGTATGCGTCCTGTAGGGTCTGCGGGATGTAGGGATCCCAGTTACGGTTGCCCCAGAGCACCGGCATATCAATCCCGCGGGCAGCCAGCTCGGCTTCCAATGCCGCCTTGAGTTCGCGGTTCTGCTGGTTGATCGGGCTAATGCCGCCGTTGGCGCGGTAGTGGTGGGAGACCTCTTCCAGCCGCTCATCCGGGATGCCCCTGCCCCGGGTGACATTGCGCAGGAAGGGAATGACGTCCTCCTGCCCTTCGGGTCCGCCGAAGGAGGCGAGAAGTACGGCGTCGTACTCCTTCGGCGCCATCCTGCCGGCTTCGGTCGCGGGGTTCACCGCGACAGTGGATTCATGGGGGTCCAGCGGGCTCACGTCAGGACCTCGGCGATCTCCTTGGCCGTGATGCGGCGGCCGGTGTAGAACGGGATTTCTTCACGGACGTGGTTGCGGGCCTCCGTGGCGCGCAGATGGCGCATCAGGTCCACCAGATCCACCAGTTCGGGGGCTTCCAATCCCAGGATCCATTCCCAGTCCCCGAGCGCAAACGACGAGACGGTGTTGGAGATGACCTGCGGGAATTCCCGGCCCAGCAGGCCGTGGTCGCGCAGCATCTTGCCGCGCTCCTCCTCGGGCAGCAGGTACCACTCGTAGGACCGGACAAACGGGTAGACGCAGAGCCATTCTGCCGGTGCCACATTCCGGGAGAACGCCGGGGTGTGGTTCTTGGCGAACTCAGCTTCGCGGTGGACGCCCATGGCGGACCACACGAGTTCGGTTCCCGCGAACAGCTTGCTGCGGCGGATGTCCCGGATGGCCTGCTGCAGCGCCTCCGGTTTGGGACCGTGCAGCCAGACCATGACGTCGGCGTCCGCGCGCATGGCGGAAACGTCGTAGCTTCCGCGGTGGGTCACCCCGTCCTCGGCCAGACGCGCGAGCAGGGCGTCGAAGTCGTCGGCAGCATCGGCGCTGCGGAGGACCTCGGCGGAGCGCTTGAAGACGGTCCAGAGGGTGAAGAACTGCTCGGCTGATTCTTCGGTTTTGGTGACAGATTCGGCAGGAGTGTGGCTCATGGATACCAGTCTGCCCGTTCCATGCGTCCAAGTCGAAAAAGCCCACTTCTACAACACGTAGAAGTGGGCAATTTCACAGGTCCTTTTCGGACGGTTGCCGTCAGAGTGCCCGGCGCATTTTGTAAGCCACCAGACCTGCCGCCCCTGCGAGGAGCACGAGCCCGGCTCCGGCCCACACCAAGGGGGAAACCGGCCCGCCCTGCGCACTGCCGAGAACGGCGCTGCCTGGCCTGCTGACGGAATACCGGGAATCCACGGTTCCCATGTTCATCGGGCTGGACAGCCGGCCCGCGCCCCAGACTCCGGATGTGATGCCGGCGGCTCCGGGGCGGGAGGTTGCCGCGTCCAGCTTGCCCTTGGCGCTGCGGTCCGGCACTTCGGCTGCTGAGCCTGCTGCCGGAGCCGGGGCTCCCGCGGGTGCCTGGGCAGGCTGAGCAGCGGGTGCCTGCTGGCCTGGCTGAGCAGCGGGTGCCTGCTGGCCTGCAGCTGGCGGCTGGCTTACGCCCGGCTGAGCTGCCTGCGCCTGCCGGGTTGCCGGCGCGGGAACACTGGCCGCCGGCGAGTAGCCGGGCCGGGACGCTGCGGGCGCCGGTGCGGATGTCTGGGACGGGGATGTCCGGGTGGGGGACGTCGGGGCCGGGCTGGCCGCAGTTGTACTGGAGGGCGAAGGAGCCGGGGCGGGCGCAGGCGACGTCGTAGGAGGGGGCGTTGTGGGCACAGGCGTGCTGGAGGGTGAGAATGACGGTTGCGTGGGTGAAACCGTCGGTTCTGGCGAGGCGGACGACTCGTCGTCGTCCTCATCATCATCAAGGATCCTGCCTGCCCAGGCTTCGAAACTCAGGGACCCGTCCACCGTGGCCTTGACCTGGCTTACGGTCGGGTCAGCCTCGATGGCAGTACCCGGAACAGCGTCGGCTTCGGGGCTTGTTGGAACAACCTCCCCTGCATCTGTCAGCAACGCCGGTGCAGCGGCGTTGGATGCAGGGACACCTGCGGATAAGACCAGAACCGCTCCGAGCGCAGCTGCTGCCGTGCCGCGTCGAAGTCCCCCATGGTTACCGGCCAGCGTACGAAAATTCTCGGACTTCTGATCGACCATAGTTATCGAGCCTAAACATAAAACGCCGCAAGGGAAAACTTGCAGACAGCACGTCCAGCAGCTATCGCGGGCGTTATTAGAAGGACAGAACGCGTCCGGGAAGCTACTGCCCCAGGAAGGTGTGCAGCTGCTTCCTCGTGTCCGCCACCACGGCCGCCAGTCCATTTCCGGCGATCCACCCGCCCACCAGCACCAGCGCGTCGCTGCCCCCGCAGATCCGGCGGACTTCGGCGACCCGTTGCCGGTGTCCGACGGCGGCGAACGGCAGCGCGCCGGCCCACGACACCACGTCCCAGTCCACAAGGCTGTCCGCGCTGACGGGCACCGTCAGCAGCGCCGAGGCGTCGTTGAGGGCCAGCTCCAGCAGCGCGGAATCCGGCAAGGCGGCGATGTTGGGCGAACCCTGGTCCGTCCTGCCGGGCGCAGCACCGTCACGGCGGCCGTACGACAGCCTGACAACGTGCCGGCCAGGGCCGGCTTCCGCCGCCAGCCAGTCCCACTTGGCGGTCGCGTGGGTGAGGGCCTTGGCGTGAATGCCTTGGGTCTGCGGAGCGACGAGGACGCCCGTTCCCCGCGGCCGGCGGTCCAGTTCCGGAAGGTCGACCACGAGCGTCACCAGCTTGACCTCCGGACCGGGCGCAGGCCGGTGACCGGCAAGGGCCGGCACCGCCGGCTCCAGCAGCCCGACGGCAGCCGGACCGTCGAGCGCGACCACCAGCACGCCGGCGTCGTACGTTCGCTCAGCTTGTTCGGCACGCTCATCTTGTTCGGCACGCTCAGCTCTGCCGCCTGGGCCGCTGCCCTCTGCACGGGCGTCCGCGGTGATCCTCCAGCCGTCTGCGGTGCGTGCCGCGGAGCGGGCCCGGGTCCCGCTGATGAGGTTCACTCCGCGCCGCTGAAGGTCAGCCACGAGAGCGGTCACCAGGGTGTGCATGCCGCCTGTCAGGCCCGCGACGGCGGACCCCGCCCTGGCGGCACCGGCACCTTCGCCAGCAGCACGTGCACCGGCACCTTGGGCAGGGCTGCGGCGCTGTGCCGCCACCGCGGCGGCCAGCGAGCCGTGCTTGGTGATTCCGGCCCGGAGCCCCGGCGCCACCATGTCCACGTCCAGGAGGGCGGGATCGGCCGAATGCACGCCCCCAACCACAGGCTCCACAAGCCGGGAGAGGACGCGCCGTCCCATCCTGGCCCGGACCAGGGCGGAAACGCTCGTGACGTCTGCGGTAGTTCCCAGGGACGCCGGCAGGAACCTGTCCAGCGACGCACGCAGCGACCCGGCGAATCCCAGCGAGCGGCGCACCTCCTGGTCCCAGGGGTTTGCCGGAATTCCGAGGATGCCGGTCCGGGGAAGTTCACGGGCGCCATCCGGCAACTGCACCCACGCGCCCCCGGGGCGGGGGGATACGATCGCGTCGGAGAGGCCCAGTTCCCCGGCCAGGTCAGCCACGGCGCTGGACCGCGTTGCGAACGATTCCGCGCCGCTGTCCAAGGTGAGCCCGGCAACGTCGTGCCGGCCCACGCAGCCGCCCCAGGAACCGGTGGCTTCCAGCAGCGTGACTGCCAGTCCGGCTTGGGCCAACTCGCGGGCGGCAAGGAGACCGGACATGCCGCCGCCCACTACCAGGGCCGTCCGGCCGTCCGTTACAGGGCTCGCCCCCTCCACCGTCTTACTCCGGAGAAATGGAGTGGATCAGTGCGACGATGCGGGTCAGCACATCGGGGTCGGTTTCCGGCGGAACACCGTGGCCGAGGTTCAGGACGTGGCCGGGCGCGGAGGCACCGGAGGCAATGACCTCACGGACGTGGGCCTCGAGCACCTCCCAAGGGGCCGAGAGGAAGGCAGGGTCGATGTTGCCCTGCAGGGGCACGGTGCCGCCCAGGCGGCGGTTCGCTTCCTCCAGCGGCAACCGGTAGTCGACGCCGACGACGTCCACGCCGACGTCGCGCATCGCAACCAGGAGTTCGGACGTTCCCGTGCCGAAGTGGACCAGCGGCGCGCCGAGGTGCCGCACGTGGTCCAGCGCCCTGGCGGACGCCGGTGCAACGAAGCGGGTGTAGTCGGCCAGGCCAAGGGAGCCTGCCCAGGAATCGAACAGCTGCCCGGCCGAGGCGCCGGCCTCAAGCTGGGCCCGCAGGAACAACCCCGAGGCGTCTGCGGCCCAGTTAGCCAGGGCAGTCCAGGTTTCCGGGTCGGCGTGCATCATAGTGCGCGGGCCGAGGTGGTCACGGGACGGCTTGCCCTCGACCATGTAGGCGGCGAGCGTGAAGGGCGCTCCGGCGAAACCGATGAGGGGGGTCTTGCCCAGCTGGGCCACCGTCAGGCGGACGGCTTCGCGGATGGGCTCCAGGGCCTCCCACGTGAGCTTGGGAAGGGCAGCGACGTCGGCTGCGGTCCGCACCGGCTTGCCCAAAACCGGACCCACACCGGGCACGATGTCCACGGCGACGCCGGCCAGCTTGAGCGGGATGACGATGTCGGAGAAGAAAATTGCTGCATCCACGTCGTGGCGGCGGACAGGCTGCAGCGTGATCTCTGCGGCAAGTTCAGGGCGCAGGCACGAGTCCAGCATGGCCACACCCTCGCGCACCTTCAGGTACTCGGGCAGGGACCGGCCGGCCTGGCGCATGAACCACACCGGACGGCGGCTGGGCTTGCCGCCCTGGTAGGCGGTGATAAGCGGCGAGTCGGCGGTGCGCCCGTCCATGAGCGGATGGCCCGCATCAAGGGCCGTGCCATCTGAAGTTGCAGCGCTAGAAGTCATGCCTTGATTGTGCCGAAAATCGCCCTCAAAAGATAATGACAGGCTGTCAGTCCGGGCGCCCCGTGCAGGGCAGTGGCAGGAATCACAGCGCGACAGGCGCGCCTTCCGGCCCGGGGGTTGTTCTACGCCTTTACGAAAAAGCTATGATTGTCCTGCTGTGGTTCTTTTTTCATTGGTGGCTACTCACGCCGACATCGACCTCGAAACCGTCGCTCAACTAAGCAACGGTTCCTCAGGCATTGCCACATCCGCCCTCGCCGAGTCGCCGGCAGTGACGGGTGCGGTGGTCCTCGCCACCTGCAACCGCTACGAAATCTATGGTGAAGCATCACACGCGGATGACGTCGAAGCTGCCCGGGCCGCCCTGGTTGGCCAGATCAGTGAAATGAGCGGCCTTAGCGAACAGCTCGTCTCCCGCTCCTTCAGCACCCGGACGGGCCCCGACGTCAGCCATCACCTCTTTGCTGTCAGCTCGGGACTGGATTCGGCGGTAGTCGGGGAACGCGAGATCGCGGGCCAGGTGCGCCGTGCGCTGATCACCGCGCAGCACGAAGGTACCGCAAGCCCGGGCCTGGTCCGCCTCTTCCAGGCCGCTTCCAAGACGGCGAAGGACGTCGGAGCGCAGACGGCCTTGGGTTCCCGGGGACTGTCCATCGTTTCAGTGGCGCTGGATCTGGCCACCGACCTCTCCGAAGATTCCGACTGGTCCACCAAGAAGGTCGTGGTGTTCGGTACCGGCGCCTACGCGGGCGCCACGATGGCCCTGCTGCGGGAACGCGGCTGCCGTGACATTTCCGTTTATTCTTCGTCGGGCCGCGCCGCCACCTTCGTGGCGACCCGTGGCGGCACCGCCCTCGACGGCGACACCCTCCGGCCGGCTGTTGCCGCCGCCGACGTCATGATCGGCTGCAGCGGATCAGATAATAGGGTCGATGCCGCCGAGCTCGCCGAGGTCCGGTCCGGTTCCGATCGCCCCCTGATTGCCATCGACTTGGCCCTCACGCACGACTTTGATCCCGCTGTTGGAGAGCTCGACGGCGTTGAGCTCCTGACCCTGGAATCGGTGCGCTTGGCCGCTCCGGAAGAGCAGGCCGAGTCCCTCGCCCAGGCCAGCAGCATCGTCTCGGGAGCCGCGCAGTCCTTCGAGCAGGAACGGGAAGCAAGGTCCGTTGACTCGGCCATCGTGGCACTGCGCCGGCACACCATGAACGTGCTGGACGCCGAAATGGAGAAGGTCCGCGCCCGCCACGGCTGCACCGCCGCCGCCGAGGAAGTGGAGTTCGCCCTCCGCCGCATGGTGAAGCAGCTGCTCCACGTTCCCACGGTCCGAGCCCGGGAGCTTGCCGCCAACGGCCAGCAGGACGATTACGTTGCCGCCCTTGAAACCCTGTACGGGATTACGGTGGAACAACCCGCTGCCGCGGCCAAGGCTGAATGCCCGGTGGACCACACGCAGCTTGCCCCCGAGTCGCTGTCCACCACTGCGGCGCTCACCGAGGCCGCCGCCCAGAGGAACTCGGCCTAACAGCGGTCCCAGCTGCGCCCCAAGAATCCTGCAAGGTTTCCATAGGCTCGCCGCGGAGCATGGGTTTCACTGAGAAACCTATTGGGGGTGCGAGCAGTGAATCCTGATGACCGTACGTTTTCTGTCCCCGTCCTGAGCCGCCGCCAATTCGGGCTGATTGTAGGCGGCGGCGCCGTCCTGCTGACAGCCGGCGGGATGTACGGCGCCGTTTCCCGCGGTGGCCCGGAATCCGGCGCACGGCAAGACACCGCTTTTGGTTCCCTGTCAGTGACCCGGGCCGGCCGGCTCGCCAGGCTCGACGCGCAGGGGCGCCCGGCCTACCGGACGGTGGAAGCGGCTGCCGCCGCCCTCACAGGTCCCGCGGCCTTGGCGGCGTATTCGGGAACCACCCCCCGCGACGTCCAGGCGGTAGGCGCTGTCACTGGCGCAGGTGCAGATTCCCACGGCCATGATGCCGACATTCCGGTTAACCCTGCATCGCCGCAGCCGGTGAACCTGACGTGGGCCGAGGTGGTCCTTGTTGAGGTTGAACTGCTCAACTCGACTTCGGAACCGGTGCTGTTCAGTCCCGGGCAGCTCCGCCTGAGGCTGGCGCCGTCATCCACGACGGTCACACCCCAGGGCTACGGTCAGAGTGCCGGCACACTGGCACCGGGGGCCACAGAGCACCATTGGATCAGTTATCTTGCTCCGTCCGGCTCCTCCCGCCTGGAACTGGAGTACACGGACCCGGTTCAGGACCGGATTGTGACGCTGTCGCTGCCTACTATGGCCGCCAGCGGCCTGCAGCGGCTGTGAGCATCTTGGCACCTCGGTCCTGGCATCCGGGCACCTGCCGACAGCCCCCGGCAGCATGAGATCCGCTGACGGGCGCCGGGCAGCTTTGGGCGGCAGGCCGCTCCCGTCAGTAAACGGGCTTGTGCGGCTCCACGTCCCTGACCCAGGCGAGGATGCCGCCGTCGAGATGGCTCACGCGCTGGTAGCCTGCCTTCCTGGCTGCGGTAAGTACCGCCGCAGACCGGGAGCCTGCCTTGCAATGGAAGACGATGTCCCGGTCCTGCGGCAGCTCGGCCCACGCTTCGCCGGAAAGGATTCTGCCCTGCGGGATGAGGACGGAACCATTGATCCTGACGATGTCGTACTCCCCCGCTTCCCGGACATCCACAAGCTCAAAGTCCTTCAGCCCTGCCTCCCGGGACGCCAGCATGGTGGCCAACTGCTTAGCAGTGATGGTGTGTTCCGTGTCCGCAGGCTCCGCCGGAGTGATGCCGCAGAATGCCTCGTAATCCGTCAGCTCCGTGATGGGCGCGGCCGCGGGATCCTTGGCGACCCTGATTTCGCGCCAGCTTCCGCCGAGAGCGTCATACAGCGCCACCCGTCCCAACAGGGAACGCCCGACGCCGGTAATCAGCTTCACGGCCTCGGTCACCATCAGGGAGCCAACCGCGGCGCACAGCATCCCGAACACACCGCCTTCGCCGCAGGACGGCACGGAACCTGCCGGCGGGGCCTCCGGGTAGAGGTCGCGGTAGGTGGGGCCGTGCTTCTCCCAGAACACGCTGACCTGCCCGTCGAACCGGAAGATCGATCCCCACACGTACGGCTTCCCGAGGATGGCGGCGGCATCGTTAACGAGGTAGCGGGTGGCGAAGTTATCGGCCCCGTCAAGAATCAGGTCATAGCCGGAGAACAGCTCCAGGGCGTTGGAAGCGTCCAGCCGGACATTGTGCATACGGACGTCGACCAGCGGGTTCAGGGCGGCAATGGCGTCGCGGGCAGACTCGATCTTTGGCCGTCCCACATCCGCCACGCCGTGGATGATCTGGCGCTGCAGGTTGCTCAGGTCAACGGCGTCGTCGTCGATGATCCCGATGGTCCCGACACCGGCCGCGGCAAGGTAGAGCAGGGCAGGGGAACCCAGTCCGCCGGCACCGATCACAAGCACCCGGGCGTTTTTCAGGCGCCTTTGGCCAACCGCGCCCATCTCCGGAATGATGAGGTGCCGGGAGTACCGTTCCACCTCTTCCGGCGAAAGTTCGGCTGCCGGTTCGACAAGGGGGTCCGGTGAGGTG
Source organism: Arthrobacter sp. (assembly GCA_031178585.1). Next base: position 12,592 of record JAPSIT010000003.1, on the reverse strand, counting down.
CGTGCTGTATTTGCAGTGGACGGAGAAACCATACTTCAATGTATGCCTGAAGGTACCGCGCGGTCATATTACCCCCGGGTAAAGTGAAGTTAACTGAAATGGAAAGAAGGCCAACAGTGATTCACGATGCACCGGCTGATCGGACTCAGGCCGCGCCCTCCTCCGCTGGGGGCCGGGTCCCCGGCCAGCGTTCCGCCCGGCTGCCCCGTGATGAGCGCCGTGCCCAGCTGCTGAAGGCAGCCCAGGAAGTCTTCGTGGCCAACGGCTACCACGGTGCCGCCATGGACGAGATCGCCGAGACCGCCCATGTCAGCAAACCCGTGCTGTACCAGCACTTTCCTTCCAAGCGCGAGCTCTATCTCGCGCTCCTGGACAACCACCTCAGCGCCCTTACAGACCTCATGATGGGCGCACTCAACTCCACCGCGGACAACAAGGAGCGGGTCCAGGCTGTCATGCGGGCCTACTACCGCTTCATCGACAGCGATGACCAGGCGCACCGCCTCGTCTTCGAGTCCGATCTGGTCAATGATCCCGATGTCAGCTCGCGGCTCGAAACCTTCAACAAAGCTTTTGCCGACGCCATCGCGCACGTCATCGCCGAAGACACCAAGCTGCCGCACCTGGAGGCGCAGTTGCTCGGCCGGGCCCTCGCCGGAATGGCGCACGTGAGCGCGCGTTACTGGCTCGAAACCGGCGGAGACCTGGACATCGATGTGGCCAGTGACCTGATCTACCGTTTAGCTTGGCGCGGAATCTCTCGCTTCCCCAAAGAGACCTAGACTACAAAGGGAGAACTACCCCTTGAACATCGAATCAACATTGACTGGCTGGGAGGCCTTGCTGTGGAAGTAAAGATCGGCATTCAGAACATCGGCCGCGAACTCGTGCTGGAATCGGCCCAGGATGCTGACGCAGTAGCCAAGGTCGTAGCAGAATCACTCGCCAAGGGCACCGAACTGCGCCTGACCGACGAGAAGGGCCGCCAGATCATTGTGCCGTCAAGCGTGTTGGGCTACGTCGAGATCGGCGCGGAAGAAGTCCGCCGGGTCGGCTTCGGCGCACTCTAGGGCTGACCATGCTGTCCCTCGTCATCGTCGTGCTGGTCACTGTTGCCTCGGGCTTCATCGTCTGGGCGAATGACAGGCGCCATGCCAAGTACGGCATGTTCCTGCCGGCAGGTGTGGCGACGGCGGTGGGCATGATCGCGTGGATTATCTGCATGGCGGCCGGCCTCGGGTACCAGCCGGGCCTGACCTGGATTCCATGGATCGTCCCCATGGTTGCAGGTGCGGCAGCGGCTGTGGCCTTTGCCGCCTTCCTCGGGCGGTCCAGGACGAGACAGGACACTCAGCGCCTTACGGAAGCCCTCAAGATGTAGGAAACGTCCCAAGCCGCCGCCGGTTTGAGGGCGTCATTCGTGCAGCATCAGCTGCCGGGCTCTTCGCCTTCCTCAGTGCACAGGCACAGGCGGTTTCCTTGAACATCAGTGACCACCACCCAGTTGGGTGCGTGGTCACTGTTCATTAGTGCGCCGGTGGCTGCGACCTTCTCCAGCGCGGGACCGGATTCAGCCTTGGAGCGGTGGATGTCCAGATGGAGCCGGTTGTCATTGGGCGCGAGGGTTTCCTGGAACCAGAGCCCTGGGCCCCGGCCGTAGGGATCCTGCAGGCTGCCGCCCCTGCCCTTTTTGTAGCCCAGCGCAACACGCCAGACTTCCGCTATTGCCGACGGATCGGGAGTATCGAGGCCAATTTCCACGGTCCGGTACAGGCCCGGTTCGGAGTCGGCGCCGGCCTCTGCGGCCGCCTTGGTGACGGCTGCGGCGGAGGCGATGTCACGCGGCGTCACCTCGCCGCCCACGTCGTGGGAGGTGAACCGGATGAACACGCGGTTGTACCGCCAATCCAGGTCCGGGTGGTGGTTCTTCTCCTCGGCAAGACGCCCGACGGCGGCAATCAGCTCGAGCGCGCCGGCCGCCGTCGGCGTCTTGTAGACAGTGACCAGCCCGCCCAGGCGGTAACGCCAGCCGGGCAGGCCCGCAAGGGCCTCGTCAATCTGGGGGCGGGTGAGAATCTCGTCCCTGGTTGCCACGGCTGACTCCTTGACGGGTAGCGGGTGAGCCCGCCCATCGCTCATCCGCACAGTCAGAATCCGGGCCCTAGAGGAACTCGGCCCGGCCTTCCATCGCAGAAGACGCCAGCGCGTGCTCGCGGCGCGGGATCCGCCCGGCCGCTTTCGCCAGCCTACCGGCGATAACGGCGTGTTTGAAGGCTTCACCCATGAGGGCAGGGTTCTGTGCCCGGGTGACGGCGGTGGCCAGCAGCACGGCGTCACAGCCAAGTTCCATCGCCAGGGCGGCGTCCGAGGCGGTGCCGATGCCTGCATCCAGCACCACAGGCACAGACGCGCGCGACACGATCAGCTCGATGTTGTGGGGGTTGAGGATTCCCAAGCCCGTCCCGATCGGAGCGCCGAGCGGCATCACGGCCGTGGCTCCCAGGTTCTCCAGGCGCAGCGCCAGGACCGGATCGTCGTTGGTGTACGCGAAGACTTTGAAGCCACGGTTGACGAGCTGCTCGGTGGCATCCACGAGTTCCACCGCGTCGGGCAGGAGCGTGTGCTCATCGGCGATGACTTCGAGTTTGACCCAGTCCGTCTCCAGCGCCTCGCGGGCCAGTTCCGCCGTCATGACAGCATCCCTTGCGGTGAAGCAGCCGGCGGTATTCGGCAGGACCCGGATATTGTTGTCCACGAGCAGCTGGAACAGCGAACCCGTTTCGGCGGGCGAATAGCGGCGCATGGCCACCGTGGTCAGCTCCGTCCCGGAGGCCAGGAGCGCGGTGCCGAGTCCGTCAAGGCTGGGCGCTCCGCCCGTGCCCATGATGAGCCGGGAGCTCAATTCCACGCCGTCAATGACCAGGCGGTCGGTGTCTGTTCCAGGCACGGCTGGAAGTGCGGTTGTTTCAGTCATCGTCCTCATCCTCCCTGGACTGCCGTAACGAGCTCGATGTCATCACCCTCGCTGAGCGCCGTGCTGTGCCACTGGCTGCGGGGCACCACCTCTGAATTGCGCGCAACCGCCACACCCAGCCGCTGGCCGTCGGCGGCCTGCCCGTTGGCGACAAGTTCGCGCCCTGTGATCTGGCTGACGAGCGTTGTCACGGAGGCTTCTGCCTCCACTGCGTGTGGATTGCCGTTCAGTGTGATGTTCATGCTGATTCCTTGCTCTGGTCAAATATGACTGGGTTCGAAGCGGCGCCTGGGATCGCAGCGGCACCTGGGTCTGAAGCGGCTGGGCCTGCCTCTGTCGGGACTCGAGGCGACATGCCTGGTACGGCAGCAGTCAACGGGGCCGGCTGCTCAGCCGGGAACCGTCCGGGACGGAAGGCGCCCCAGCGGCTGTCCTCCACACCGTCCATCAGCTCACGGCAGATGACGGCCGCGGCAGGCGCCAGGAGGACCCCGTGCCGGAAAAAGCCGGTAGCGATGACGAGTCCCGGCACATGCGCTCCCGGCTTGCTGCCCGCTGCTCCGGAATCGCAGCCTTTTGCTGTGGACACCCGGCCCAGCAGCGGCGCGTTGTCCGGCGTGCCCGGACGTGCGCGGGCCGTTGCCTCGAGAAGTTCCAGCTCGGCGACTGCCGGCACAAGGGTCTGCGCGTCCCTGAGGAGCTGATAGACCCCGCCCGCGCTGGGAGCGGCCTGCCCGTCTTCGCGCTGGGTGGCACCAATGACCACAGTCCCGTCCTGCCGCGGAACAAGGTAGACCGGAACTCCGCGGACAATGCCGCGAACGGTAGCCGTGAGCAGCGGACGCAGCCGGTCCGGGACCCGGAGCCTGAGAATATCGCCGTAGACCGGGCGGAGGGGAAGATGCAGGTTCTCCGGCAGTCCGTCCAGGGAGGCAGCCGCGAGGCCGTTGGCCACCACGGTTTCTGCGGCCAGCACCGCCCCGCCGCCGGCCAGCCGGACACCGCTGACCCTCCCGTCGTCCCACAGCAGTGCCGCGGCGTTGCTCCGCACCGCATAGCCGCTTTCCGCACCGGCCACGGCAGTCCGCGCACCGGGAGCGTGGCGGGACAACGCAGCCGCAATGCACTTCACGAGTTTGCGCGGATCAACCTGGTGGTCCGCCGGAACCTCCAGGGCACAGGAAATGCCTGGACTCAGCAGCGGCTCACGCAGCCGGGCAGCGCGGATGGTCAGCGGTTCGACGACGAGGCCGTGCGCCTGCTGAACCGCGCGAAGGTCCATCAGGGTGCGGCGGTCAGCCTGATCGGCGCCGACCGCGATGGTCGGTGACGCGAGGTAGCCGGTGTCCTGCTGGCCAGCATCCTGCGCAGCGTTGAGCGTCTCTGCGAAGCCGGGCCACAGCGCGGAGGACTCGAGCATGAGCTCTAGGAGCTCCTCCTCCTGGTAATGCAGTTCACTCACCGGGGCGAGCATGCCCGCAGCGGCCCAACTGGCCCCTGTTCCGGGAGCCTCATCGATGAGGACCACGGAGCGTCCCGAGCGTCTGGCCTCCCAGGCGATCCCGTGGCCGATCACACCGCCGCCAATGACGGCGACGTCGGCGTGCAGAGGTTCAACGGCAGACAAGCTGTCAGTGGCGGATGTGCCGCCAGTTCCAGGTTTCATGGAATTCCTTCCCTACGCCGGTACTAACCGGATCAGGTCAAGCGGTCGGCTCTGACGCCCTCTCAGCCCTGCGCCGTTTATGACAGCTACAGCGGGCTCCCGCGGTACGGACCCAGTTTAGAGGAACTAGGCTGGTTGCCATGACCGCGCTTGAACTCCCCGATTCCGCCCGCCTGTACCTTTGTACCGATGCCCGCAAGGAGCGCGGCGACTTCGCCGACTTCGTCGACGCCGCGTTTGCCGGCGGCGTGGACATCATCCAACTCAGGGACAAGGCCATTGAGGCGGCCGAAGAGCTGGAGCTCCTCGAAGTTCTCCGCGAGGCCGCCGGACGGCACGGCCGGCTCTGGGCCGTCAACGACCGGGCCGACATCGCCGCCCTGGCCGGAGCTCCCGTGTTTCACATCGGACAGAAGGACCTGCCGCTGCGCTCGGCCCGGCAGGTCCTGCCCGCTTCTCCGGCAATCGGCCTCTCCACGCACTCCCCCGACCAGGTTGATGCGGCCATCGCCGCCGCAAAGGCACCGGAAGGCCTGAACTATTTCTGCGTCGGCCCGGTGTGGGCCACCCCCACCAAACCCGGGAGGGCCGCCGTCGGGCTTGACCTTGTCCGCTACGCCGCCGGGGCTGTTCGCAGTACCGGCGGGGAAAGCGGCCGGCGTCTTCCATGGTTCGCCATCGGCGGGATCGATCTCAGCAACGTCGAACAGGTGGTGGCGGCGGGCGCAGAGCGCATCGTCGTGGTCCGGGCCATCACCGAGGCTCCGGACCCGGCGGCTGCCGCGGCAGAACTCGTTTCCGTCCTGGACGCAGCAACCGCTGGGGCCGTGGGAACGGCGGGCAAGGCACCGGGCGTCGTCAAGGCCTAAGCGCGGTAGGCGTCGAAGCCACGCTCCAGGTGCGCGTGCAGCCGGCCCAACGCGTGCGCCGCAACCGGCACCGCTCAACCACCGTCCGGACGCCAGTACCGCAGCCCGCCACTGGTGGCTCCGTCGCGGGCGACGTTAACCACGGCGTAGGGGAACGCCCCGCGGTCCGACTGGTCAGGTCCACGTCCGCGGACATCTGAAGACCATGTGCCGGTGTTGACGTACCGCGTGGGGCAGGACTCAAGCGCCGACTCGAGGGCCCGGTGGGTGTGGCCGGTGACGTACCAAGGCACTCCTGAACCGTGCGCCTCGAGGGTTCGTGCGAACCGGCCCGCTGAGGCAGGAGCCTCCTCGCCTGCGGCGCTGCGGCCGACCGCCGCAAGCATCACGCGGGTTGCGGTGACCGGGAGTGCCGTTACTGTCCGGAACCGGGACAGGCGCGCCAGGTCCCGAAGGGCCACCCCGTCGAGCGCGAGCCGCAGTGACTCCGCCTGCAACAGCTCGTCGTATTCGGACTTCCGGATGCGGCGTTCCGCCCGCTCGGACGCCAAGCAGGCACGGGCAACGGCCACGGCACGGCTCAGGAGCGAACGCGACCGGTGGGCATTCCAAGCGGCAAGCGGTGGCAGGTCCAGCTGGTCGGTGCCGCTGACCGCCGTGCGGAGCAACTCGGGCATCCGGTGCAGCGCGTGGTGCTGGTGCCCGTGCTCGGCCACCAGCACGTGTGGCACGTGCAGTAGCCACGGATACACGCGGACCCGCGTCGCCTCAACGGGTGACAACAACGCCGACAAGCGGGCCGCAACCGAGGGCCGGACCAGATCCACGTCGTGGTTGCCGCACACGAAGTGCAGCTGCACGCCGCGGGCCGCACACTCCTCCAGCGCCCAGAACGTGTCGAGATGGCGGGTGAAGATGGATTCGAGCCGGGCCAGGCTCTCGTCCTCCGCACACCCGGCCAGCTCGAACGTGTCGCCAACGAAGACGACGTGCTGCTGGGGAGCGGAAGCTGCGAGCACCTCGCTGCGCAGGAATTCGGGCAGCATTTTGCCGGGGCACCGCGGGTCATCGTCCGACATGCCGAGGTGCAGGTCGCTGAGGAGCCACCAGCGCGCCTCCCGGCTCACGAGAGCAGTCCCAGCAGACGCGGAAGGAAGAGGAGCAGGTACATCGCCCACATGGCCGCGAGGACACTGCGGCTCACTGTTCGGCCGAGGAGCCTCTGGCGTGCGGGCTGCCCGGTGTCTGATGCGGTGCGTTGGACGTCGAGCGCGACGAGGGTGAAGAGCAGGGCGGCAGCCGCGAGCAGTCCCGCCAGTTCGATCATCATGACGCCTCCTGTCGTGCGCGTGCCATGCACGCGAGGATGGTGATGACGCCCATCGTGACGACGCACGCCTGCCACGACCACACAGCGAGGTAGAACATCGCCGTGGAGACCGCCGTGAGCGCGGCGAGGCCGAGCGCCAGGACGAGCAGCGCGCCGAGCGCGAGGTCGGTCACCTGCGTGAGTCGGGCCAGTGCCTGCCCCGGGAGCAGGACGAGGACGGCTACCGCGGCGACCGCCTGCAGCGGTGTCGGCAGCCCGACGAGCGTCACCAGAGACAGTGCGACGGCCGCGAGACCGAGCGCCACGGTGAGCCGGCTGACCCCGCCGCTCATGGCGTCACCCGGTACACGCGTGCGTCCACGTTGCTGAACGCCAGCTCGACGCCGTCCTGCGCGCCCAGCCACTCCTCCAGCTCAGCGAAGCCGCTCGCGCTGCTGGCGCCCTGGAGTACGAGACTCGCCTCCGACGAGCGCGTGAGCAGAACGACGGCACCGGCAGGGTTGCGCCGGGCGTAGTCGTAGACGAGTGGGCCGCACGTCGCCGGCGACAAATCGGACCGGCACAGGTCGTCGATCTTCCGGTACCGGTGATCGAGGTAGCCCTCGCTGCGCCACGGCGTCGGATGGGCAGCCGAGAGCATCGCCGAACCGGGGGGCGCGAGACGCTGTGCGGCGGCGACGGCGGCGATCTCGCTGTCGGTGAAGACATCAAACCGGGCGTTACCGAACCGGCCCGTCACGGTGAGCACGGCCAGCAGGAAGCAGGTGAGCACGAGGCCCCCCGCGGCACGGGGAGAGGGGCGCCTGCTGCCCCCCGCGGCAAGGCTGCCGTTCGTAGGAAGCAGAACCGAGCACGCCTGCATGGCGATGAAGGGCAGCGCGAACAGCGAGACGCGGATGAGCATCTCCCCGCCGTACACCTGCGCGGGGAAGAGCAGCAGTGGGGTGACGGCGAGAAGGACCACCCGGACGTCAAGGCGCCCTCTGCGCCAGTCGCGCACCGCTCCGGCCGCCGCGAGCGCCCACAGCACGAGGGTAAGAACGACCCGGACCTGCAACACGAGCACGTGCCCAGCGGTCCCGCTCCAGCGGTCGACGACGTTTGCCTCGGTCGCGGCCTGCAGTCCTGCATCCGCCAGGGGTGGGTGCCCGAGGAGGTACGCACTCGCGGGGTAGGCGAGCCAGAGCGACAGCACGACTGCGATGATCAGTGGGAGCCGGCTGGGCCAGACACGTCCGCTCAGGGTGAGAGCGGTGATGGTGATGAGCACCATGAACGGCGTCAGCTGGTGGCTTGCGCAGATGACCGTGACGAGCAAGAGGGTCACCACCAGGGCGCCCACCCGGTACCCCGGACGGGGCTCGACGGGCGACCGTCCTCGCCACCAAACCGCCAGGTCCGAACGTCGGAAGCTACCGAACCCGGGCGGCCGCGCGGCCAACGGGCCAAGGACCAGCACGATCACGACGAGATACAGGAAGAATCCGAAGGCCTGGGGAGACAGGTAGTCCTGGTCCTGCCAGTTGCCGAGGCAGAAGAGCCAGAGCGCGAGCCAGCGCCGTCGGGGATCGCGTGTCAGGAAGCCCGTCAGCACCGCCAGGGCGGCGAGCCACAGACCCATGTTGAGCACCGGTGCCCACAGGGCAACGGCCATCGGGTCGAGACCGGTCGCCCGGAGCACCGTCGCCAGGAGGGCGAAGAAACCCGGCCAGTTGAAGTACCCGTCAATTTCCGGGTCGATCCCATGGGTGTGCGAGAGGGCGTCCGCGATGCCGAGATGACGGAACGCGACCTCACCCCGCGGTATGTCCGTCGCGAAGGCTGCGGTCCCGAAGAGCACGAGCACGAGCACTACGACGAGCCACATCATGACCGGGCGGCGCGCCGGTCCCGCGGCATCCCCACGCAGCGCCACGATGAAGGCGACGTTCAGCAGCAGGACCCCTACCCAGAACGGGTAGGGCAGCACGGCGACGAGCCCCAGGTCGCTGTTCACGGGCACGGCGACCGTGGAGGCGGCCCCCGCGGCAAGCGCCAGCGACACGGCACCCCCCACTGCGCACCACACGTCACGGGGATTCCAGCGTCGCTGGATGCGGGTGGTCACGTCGAGCGTGCCGGTGATCGCGCGGCTCATCGCGCGTCCTGTGGGACGCGCCGGAGGACGGCGACCAGCCGAAGGCCGACCCCGGCGGCCCCGATGGAGAGCACCACCAGCCACGCGAGGGCCATGGCGCTGGCGCCCCTGTCAGCGGCTGAAAGTGCTGAGGTGCAGAGAGCGACTCCGAGCGCCACACCGACCACGATCGCCTCGGCGTAGCGGCCGCGGGCCCGGCACACGGCGTTGTAGGCCTGCAGCACCGCGTACGGCACCAGTCCGGCCGCCAGCCACCGCAGGGCGTCGGCGGACGACTCTGCGTACCGCTCCCCCAGCAGACTGAGCAGCGGGTGAGCGAAGACGACGAGGACGGCGGCAGCCACACCTCCTACGGCGAGCGACCAACGGAGACTCGCCCAGGTGGTCGAGACCAGGCGGTCCGCGTCACGGACACCCTCGGAAAACTGCACGATGCCCATCAGCATCGGAGCGGTATAGGCGGCCCAGGCCATCATCCACGCGGGATACCAGTAGGCAGCCGCCTCCGGCGCCACCATGTGCGCGAGCAGGAGCGGCAGCAGCAGCCCGGGAACGCGCTCGGTGAGGGTGAGGAGCTGATGCGGAAAGCCCAGCGCCAGCAGTGGTCGGCCGCGCGCAGAGCGCAAGGATGGTCGCGGCCGATAGCCGACCAGTCTTCGCAACTGGACCGCACCGACGACGCATGCGACGGTCGTCCCGAGGGTCCAGCAGGCCATCAGCACGTCGGCGGAGGCGCCGTGCGCGCGCCAGGCTACGAGCGCTGCAGCCACGAGTGCGACCACGCCGCCCAACGCGTACCTCAAGGTCGCGCTGGCACCGCGTCCCAACGCCACGAGCGCCTGGTCCAGCACGATGACCAGGGTGCCAGTGACGGCAGCCACGAGGAACGTGAGCCAGAAGAGAACCGATACCGAGGCCGTATCCGGCGTCACGGTGGACTGCAGCACGAGGTAGCCGAGCCCCAGCACGGTGCCAGCTACCCCCACGATGGCGAACGCCGCGTCCAGCACCCGCGCGGGCGGCTCCCCTCGCCCCACAGAGACGATCACTGCCGAGCCGGCGCCCAGCACCGCGAGCTGCGTGCAGATCATCACCGCCGAGACCGCGGCCGTGGTGAGCCCAACCTCACGGTCGGACGTCGCGCGAGCGGCCACGACCCAGAAGGCGAAACCCGCACCCGTTTGGGCGGCCTTGCCGGCGACGAGGCCGAGCGAGCTGCGCAGGGCGGAGTGCCGGACGGTCGAGGCGTCCGTGAGATCGGTCCCCCATTTAGCGCTCATGACGCGAGTCCTCTCGCTAGTCCCACATAGTTGCACCAGCAGAAGGCGGCGTAGTAGCGCAGCCACTGAGGCTGGCCTGCGGCGAGGCTCAGGGCGCTGCCCCGGACTGCCGCAGCGGCGGGCAGCAGCGCCAACCTCGCACCGCGCCAGCCGTGCTTGCGGATCATCCGTCCCAGTCCTGTTCCGTCCATGAGGAACTGGTCGAGCGCGAAGGCGAAGTCGTCTGCTGCGAAACGATGTTCGACGACGACCCGGCGTGACACCGCCGTTCGCAGCCCTGAGTCCCGCATCCGCCAACGCAGCTCGATGTCCTCCCCCGACTTGAACGAGTCGTCGAAACCCACGCCCAGCATCAGTTCTCGGTCGACGATGGTCGCCACGAGCCCGAACCAGTTGCGGCTGCGGCCGGTGCGATGGTGATGTGCCAGTGCCTGCCCCCAGTAGCCTGGTCCGGCGACACTCTCCAGACCGGCCTGGAGGGCGTCGTAGCCGCCTTCGACCAGTTCCGTGAGCAAGTCGGCGACCCCCGTGGGGCCGAACACGACGTCGGCATCGACGAGCAGGACCCAACGGGTGGTGCTGCTCCGCACGCCGAGCGTTCGAGCCCAAGGCAGGCCGCGGCCCTCGTCACTCACCACCCGGGCACCGGCCGCGCGGGCGAGGCTGACTGTGCGGTCGGTGGAGCATCCGTCCACCACAATGATCTCGGCGACACCGGACTGACGCAGGGCCTCCAGACAGCGCGGGAGCAGGTGCTCCGCGTTGCGGGCCGGAACGACCGCGGTGACCTCCGCAGGACTGTGAGCCACTGTGTCCCCCTCAGGCCTGCTCGTCGAGGACTGACGGCAGCAGCTGCTCGAGATTCCGGACGATGTCGTCCGACGCCTCGTCTGCCGTGTACACGGAGGGCACCTGCAGCAAGTGGCAGGGCCGTCCGTCGAGCGCCTTGCTCAGTACGACCCCTTTCGCCGCGAAGTGCTCGCGCCACGGGACGACGGACGTGGCCGCCAGGCCGGTCACGACCCGCTGCGAGAAGCCGGCCATCTCGATATGGAAGTTGCCGAGCATGCGGTCGACCATCCACTCGCTCGTCCGTTCGACGATTCGAGACCGGGTGCCCTCGAAGCGCTCGACGTAGATGGCGGCCGCGAGCGGTGCCTCGGTCGTCACCTCCCTCCCCGGGAACGCCGTCCCCGGCCGGACCATGCGGTGCTCAGGCGACCATCGCCGGGAGAAGTCTGCGAGGCGCGGATAACGGATGACGTACGGGTGCACCACCGTGGTGAGACGGCCAACGCTCTGCGAGAGCTGTGACGGGATGAGGGGCTTCCGTATACCTTCAAACAGGTGCGGGTAGATGGTCCGGTGGTGCGGCTTGATGAACATCGGCTTCGCGTAGCCGAGCAGCCTGGCGTCCTCAGCAAGGAAGGCCCAGTCGTCTCCCATAAACGACCACCCCTCGCGCCGCATCAGCTTGGCGACGGTGCTCGTCTTACCAGTCCCTCCGGCGGCGGGAAGCGCGATGGCGTGACCGCGGTACGCCATCGTTGCCGCGTGGATCATGCCGGCTCCCCGACCGACCATGGCGGCATCGAGAACAGGTACCACGGAGGTCAACAGCTCGCCCGGGCCGTGAATGCGCCACTGGTCTGCGTCCCTCACGATCTGGACGCGATCGTCCTGGAAACGCACGCTGTTCGTTGTGTACGCGAGCTCGTGCTCGAGCAGACCCGCATCCGGCATCGGCTCCGGCTGGTCATCGACGACGATGTCGGCCGGCCGTTCGGTGTCGGTGGCGAAGCACGCCAACATGCTCTGGAGCTGGGCTGCTGCCGGCGCCTTTGCGTCGACGCGGATCGTGACGCGGCCGTGGATGTCGAAGTACAGTGCTTTGGTCTGCCTGGTGCGCATGGTCGTCCTCTGTCTGGGTGGTGTCGGTCGGATGGTGTTGCTGCTGTTTACGGTTCGGCCGTATCGGCGGTGTCCGCCTATCCGCTGACCGTGAGGACGAGCTTTGGTGCGGCCGTGCTGCCTGCTTCCTTGGAGTTGAGGTCCAGGCCGTCGCTGCTGCTGGAGTCCAGGGCCAGGGTGAGCTGTTGGCCGAGTTCACCGGTCAGGGCGCTGACGGTCAGTGGAACGTTGTAGTTGGTGTTGGTCGTTGTCGGGCCGAGCGTGCCGATGCTGGTGGTGCCGAGCGCCGGGCGGTTGGTGTACGTGATCCCTGCCTCGGTCCAGCCGTCACTGGCGCCAGTGGCGAGCGGCTTGACGTTCTGTGTCCCGGTCGATCCGCTCCCGGCGCTCCGCAGTTGCAGCGTCGCACTCTGCAGTGTCCTGCC
>JAPSIT010000113.1 GCA_031178585.1 Arthrobacter sp. | reverse complement strand
GCAGCGGCTAACGGCAGAACAATGGCGGGCAGCGGGCTGTCTGAGGAGCTGGACCTTTTCAGCGAACTGGATGGGGACTCTTTCACCTCGCCGCTCGGTAACCCGCATCCGGAACAAACCGTCGAAGCGCTCGAACGCGAGCTCCTCCGGCCCGATGTACGTAGTGATATCGGCCGCACCGGCGTGCTGCTGCATCCGGAGTTCGCCGAAATCGGCACGTCCGGAAGGCTCTGGACTCGTGACGCCATGATGATGTCACTGGAGGAAAGCCCCGGCAGCCACATGGAGCTGGAACTGATCTCCGTGGACCGCGTCGGTGCAGAGGCCATCCTGCTGGTTTACCGCAGCCATTCCCGGGAGGGCGCCGCCCTCCGGAGCTCCCTGTGGGTCCTCGACGGCGAACAGTGGCGCCTCCGCTTCCACCAAGGCACCCCGGAGGCCTGAGGACGGAGGCCTGAGGATATCGAGCTGATGCCGTGGGTCAACGGGGGCACGGAGAGCAGCTGGAGCAGGGTCGGCTGAAGGACGGGTCAGCTTCAGCGTCGGGTTAGCTGAAGCGCTGCGCGTTGCCCTGCTCGGCTTGGGCATAGGTAGCCGCCGCGGATGACAGCGCGAGGTTGATGGAGGCCAAGGACGCCTCTACCTTTCCCTGCGTCAGGGTCCACTCAGTCACGAGTGCCTGGAAATTGGTGGCTGCCGCACCCCGCCAGGTTCCCTGGAGTTCGTCCAGGCCGTGCTTCATGGCCTGGACGTCGGCGCTGATGCGGTCGACGGTTGCCCTGACGTTTGCTGACTTCAGCTGAAGGAGTTCGGTATCGACGGAAATGATGCTCATGGCTCTGGCCTCTCGACGTGCCGCACGGGCGATGGGACGCCCGTGCTGGACGAAAGCGGACAGGTTGTCCGGTCCGCTGCATCGAGCCTAGGGGCGCGGCATCCTCAGGGCCTACGGGTCATCCCTGTATGTGGATAACCTGCCCGTCGTTCTGCCTGTTCTGGCCTTCACCCTCACTTGCGCGGCGGGGCGGAGCCTGCTGTGAGTCGTCGCGCAGCGGAAGGCTGACCGTCAGAGTTGCCCCGCCGCCGTCGGTGGTATGGACCCGGACGGAGCCGCCATGGGAACCCACGATGGCCGCCACGATAGCCAGGCCGAGTCCGCTGCCGCCTGTTTCCCGTGTACGGGAAGTGTCCGAGCGGTAAAAACGCTCGAAGATCCTTGGCGCCTCGCTCTCAGGAATGCCAGGTCCATGGTCACGAACTTCGAGGACGGCACGCGGCGCCCCGTCCTCTCCTGTGCGCACGCCGACGGCCAGCTCGATTGGGGTGCCATCCGGTGTGTACCTCAGGGCATTGCCCACCAGGTTTCCCACGACCTGGCGGAGCTTGGCCTCGTCTCCTAGGACGGGAGCCGGTGTGGCACTCCCGCCGTCGAGCCCGACCAAGGTGATGCTGCGGTTCCTGTCACTGGCCTGGGTGTCCACTACGGCGTCGTGAGCGATCAGTTGCAGGTCGACCGGTTTCTGCTGTAGTGGCCGCTGCTCATCCAGCCGGGCAAGCAGCAGCAGGTCCTCCACCATGGAGCCCATCCGCTTGGCTTCGCTCTCGATCCTGCCCATGGCATTGGAGATGTCTTCGTCAGACTGCAGGGCTCCGTGCCGGTAGAGCTCCGAGTAACCCCTGATGGTCACCAGCGGGGTGCGCAGCTCATGTGATGCGTCAGCGGCGAAGCGCCGCATCCGCCCCTCGGACGCCATGCGTGCGGCAAACGCTGCCTCAATGTGCGCCAGCATGGCGTTGAGCGAGCGTCCCAGCCGCCCGACCTCTGTGTCCGGGTTCTCCACGGCCACGCGGCGCGACAGGTCGCCGGCCGCGATCGCGGCGGCCGTCTTTTCCACACGGGCGAGCGGCCTGAATGATCTGGTGACAGTCCAGGAAGCGATAAACGAGGCCAGGATCATTGTCAGCAGGCCGACACCAGCAACCACCAAGGTGGCATGGCGCAGCACTTCATCCACCGGTGAAAGCGGCAGTCCAACAACTACCACCGCCCGGCGCTGTTCGCGGTCCACAACGTTGACTGCAACGACCCGCCAGTTCTTTTCGTCGGTGCCCTTGACCTGGTAGGGCCTGAGTTCGCGCTCGCGGGCTGCTTCTATCGAGATTTCCTCTATGTCGGGGCGGTTGGCCTTGCCGTCGAGGTTGCTTCCTGCGGCTCCGGGATAGTAGATGGTCACGGTGTAATCCGTGGGTACCACGGGGTTCGGCACGATGAGCTGGTTGAAGGAGCGCTGCCGCTGCGCCGACTCCACTGCTGCCCGCAGCTTGTCGTCCACCTGTCCCTCAAGATAGCTGCGCAGCAGGGTAAGCGTGCCAGCCCCAGTCACGGCGAGCGCCACCAGCATGAGTGCCATCATGATGGCCACCAGCTGGGACCGGAGGGTGGCGGACTTCCAACGTTCGAGCAAGGTCAGCGCTTTTCTGCTGTCCGCAGCACGTAGCCTACGCCGCGCTTGGTCTGGATCAGGGCCGGGGCTGCGGGATCGATGTCCACCTTGCGGCGCAGGTAGGAGATGTAGGATTCCACGATCGAGGCGTCGCCGTTAAAGTCGTACTCCCAGACGTGGTCCAGAATCTGTGCCTTGGACAGGACACGGTTCGGGTTGAGCATGAGGTACCGCAGCAGCTTGAACTCGGTGGGGGACAGCTCAATGACGGTCCCACCGCGGCGTACCTCATGGGCGTCGTCGTCGAGTTCGAGGTCGTCCACGCGGATGACGGCTTCGTCGTCGTCCATCATCGGCTGGGTTCGGCGGAGGACCGCCCGGATCCGGGCCACGACTTCGTCGAGGCTGAAGGGCTTTGTGACGTAGTCATCGCCACCCACAGTGAGGCCGGTGACTTTGTCCTCAGTATCGTCCTTGGCGGTCAGAAACAGGACGGGGAAGTGCTTGCCGGCGGCACGCAGGCGCCGTGTCACGGTGAAGCCATCCATGTCCGGCAGCATGACGTCCAGCACAGCGAGGTCCGGCGCGTGGCTCTCTGCGGCGGCCAACGCGTCACGCCCGTTGCCTGCAGATACCACTTCAAATCCTGCGAACCGCAGGGAAGTGGACAGCAGTTCGCGGATGTTGGGTTCGTCGTCTACCACGAGAAGCTTCGCTTCGGCACCGTTTTTCTTCATAACTCCATGATGCTCCCGGATTCTGGGAGTTTTCTGGACGTATCTTGTGTGTCGCCAGCGCCGTGCAGCCTTTCCCCTCGTTAGCCGTACACGATGAGCACGTCTTTACGCCCCGGGAGAGGAACTTTAGGAGGCGTGGGCCAGCCGTTCTGTGGCCAGTTGTTCGATGATGCTGGTTCCGGGGAGTGGGGGCGCGGTGGAGTAGTAGGTGTGGCCGGTGGGTGTGCGGAGTTCGATGGTGTGCCGTGGTCCTGGCCGTGGGGTGGCTTTCCAACCTTGGTGTTCCTTGGTGTGGTTGCAGGCTTCGCACAGTCCGGCGCCGTTGGCCGCGGTGGTCGTTCCGCCGTCGTGCCAGGGGATGATGTGGTCGAAGTGCCGGATGGGGGCGTCGCAGTAGGGAGTGCGGCAGGTGTCGTCGCGGGCCTGGATGAACCGGCGCAGCCTGGGCGGGAAGAACCGTGCGCGGGAGTCCATCGCGACGAGGTCACCGGTTCCGGGAGCGGTGTAGAGCCGGCGGACCCAGGCCTTGAGCTCCTGGCCAGTGGTGGCTTTCTGAGCACCGGCCACGTCGCCGCCGTTACCGTCGCCCGCCGCGATCAGGCTCCGTGCCCAGCCGGCGGGGACGA
>JAPSIT010000039.1 GCA_031178585.1 Arthrobacter sp. | reverse complement strand
GGCACCAGCGACCTTCCCGCAGACTTCCACTGGCTGCTGACGGACCGCCGCCTCACGGAAGTGCGGCTGGAGAACCTCAACGAGCTGCAGACCCGGCAAGTCCTGCTGACCCTGCTCGGACACCGCGTGTCGGCGTCCCTCGTGAGCACCTACCACGCCATCGTTGGCGGCAACCCGCTCCTGCTGAAGGCGCTCGTCACGGAGCAGCAGCAGTCAGGCAACCTGGTCCTCTCCGATTCGGTCTGGACGTTGCGGGACAAAGTGGTGCTGCACGGCGCCACCGGCCTGGATGACATTGTCCGGTCCCGCTGGTCCCGCGAGTCACCCGAAAGCCGCGAGGTCATGGAAATGCTCTCCTGCGCGCGCAGGGTGCCCTTATCGCGGCTCACCGAGCTGTACGGCACGGACATCGTGGCGGACATGGAGGATGCCGGGCTCCTCAAAGTAGGAGACACCGAAACCCGCTGGGTGTCGCTCCGGGAACAGTATCTCGGTGACGTCGTCAGGTCCTGGCTGAGCCTCTCGCGACGCCGCGAGCTCAGGAGCCAACTGCTGGGCGATAAGGAACCCCAGCTTGTCCAGCTGAGCCTGGAAGAACGGATCGAGTTCGCCGCGTGGACGCGCGAATGCCAGGCCGAGCTCAGCCCTGCCATGGCTGTCGCAGCTGCAGAAGCAGCCGTTCAGATGTTTGATCCCCGTTTTGCCCTGAACTGCCTCGAAGGAATCAAGAGAACAGACCCCGAGTGGGTGGCCGGGCAGCACCATAAGGCCACGGCCTACCTCCTGCTGGATCTGCCGCTTCAGGCCATGGACGCACTCGACAGCATTTCCCAGGCGCAGCTGGACCAGCTCGGCGTCGAGGAATTCGCCAGCGTCATCGCCGCGAAGTGCCGCGTCATGATGTGGCTCCCGGAGGTGTGCGACAAAGTCCCGGACCAAATCGACGCCGCCCGCAAGCGCCTAGGGGTCGAGCCCGGCATCGCCACCAGCTGGCCCGACTCGCTGGGTGCAGCGGCGAACGCCATAACCCTCGCGGAATTTGAATACCGTTCCTTTATCGGTGACTACGCGCCCATGATCGAGGCACTCGAAGAGGCGGCGGATCCGGCCATCAACAGCGACCCCGCGTTCCGCATCCAGTCCGCCTTGATCCTTATGCATGCGCTGTCGGCCTGCGGCAGGGAAATGGACGCACTGCAGCTGACACGCCGGGTGGGCGGCCAGCTCTCCGATGCAGGCCCCATGACCGGCCTGCGTGAGATGTTCTCCATGACGGCCTTCTCAGTGCTGCTCCAAGCCGGGCAATGGCGGCGGTGCCTGGATCTGGTCGGTCCGCCCAAGGGTCATGAGGAGCGCCGGCTGGCGCACCGGACCTCCGCCATGGAGCTGGCGACAGGAATCGCCTACGTCTACTCGGGCCGCGGCGCTGTTGCGCTGGACTCGCTCCTGTCGGCCGTCGCCCAGCTTGAACTCCGGCCCGTGGTCAGCATGCTGCAGGCCGCCTACGCCGCCACGGCCTTTGCCTACGCACAGATCGGCAACGCGGGCCAGGCCCACAAGTACCTTGACAAGCTGCGCGGGACGCGCAGCCATTGCAACTTCCGCACCCGGACCATCACGGACTTCTGTGCCGACATGGCCGGACGCTGGCTCGGGGACCCCGACGCCGCGAAGCGGCTGCGGGAGTCCGCGCGCCGCGACATCGCTGCGGGCCGCTACACCCTTGCCGGGATCAGCCTGCTGGGTGCCACGGTCAATGGCACGGATGAGGATTTCCGCCTCATGGAAGAAGTCGCCGGCCACCGGCAGGGGACGCTGGCAGAGATCTCCCGCCTGATCGCTGTGGGCAGCCGCACCAAGGACGCAAAGGTCCTGCTGGAGGGCGCACACCTTGCCGCGGAGCTCGAGCTGGATGCAGTGGAGGCGCGATGCGTGGCACTGGCCGTGGATTTTGCACGGCATTCCGGTGATTCCGCATCAGCCCGCGTGGCCCAGGCGCGGCTGGATGCCCTTACGGCGACCGTTCCGAGCCTGCCCATCGTGCCGAGCAGCGGCAGCCCGCTTTTGACCGCGCGGGAGCGCCAGATCTCCCGTCTGGCCGGCCGGGGTGTCTCTAACCGCGACATTGCCCTGGAAATGGGTGTCTCCGTCCGGACCGTGGAAGGGCATCTCTACCAGGTCTTCACCAAGCTGGGCGTGACTTCCAGGGGTGATCTGCCTGGACTCGTCTAAGGGCCGTCCGCAGAAGCCGGAGCCCGCTGCGGACCACAGGCAGCTCACCGGGCGGAACGAGGTGATTGAACACGTCTGCGGCACCATCCGCAGCCGGGCAAGCCAGGCTGTGTTTCTCATGGCCGGGCCAGGCTTGGGGAAATCATCGCTGACCGACGCCGTCAGCGGGAGGCTGGCGTCCGAAATGACCATCCTCCGTATCCACGGCAGTTCGTCACTCTCAAAGGTCCCCTACGGCGTCCTCGCTCCCTACACGGCCGATCTTCCGCCGGAGGAGTCAGACTCGCCGGTGGCGGTGCTGCGGTCGGTATGGGCGTACTTCCAGGAACTCAAGGCCGGCAAGGACGTACCGCTGCTCCTCGTCGTCGACGATGCGCACAACCTGGACGAAGCGACGGCCAACATGGTGGTGGATATGATGTCGGCCGGATGGGCCAGTGTGCTGGCCTCCGGACGCCCGCGGCCGGGGCTGCCGCAGGCACTGAACCAGCTGTGGTACGACGGCCAGGCCGAACGGATAGACCTCAAGCCCCTCAACGGCGAGCAGGTCACCGAGGTGGTGGAGCACACGCTGCAGGGTACCGTCCCGGCCAACACCGTGCAGTCATTGTGGTCTGCCTCAGGCGGGAACCCCCTGCTCCTGAACTGCATTCTGGGTGATGCGGTCGAAGCGGGCATCCTTACCAAACGCAACGGGATCTGGCTGCTGCTGGGTCCGCTGCCGGCCGACGGACCCAGGCTGTCCGACGTCGTCGTCAAAGATCTCCTGCGCAGGACCCAGGAGGAGCAGGAAGCGCTCAGGCTCATTGCCCTGGCTGAGCCGGTTGACCGCAGCGTCATTGAGGACGTGTGCGGGGGTGCCGTGGTCCGTTCCCTGTTGGACCACCAGCTGGTCAGCGAATCCAACGGGCAGCGCACCCAGCTGCGTATCTGGCACCCGATCATGGGCGAATCCATGCGGCACCAGGTCTCAGTGTCGCGCAGCCTCCAGTTGCGCCAAAAGATGACCAGGTATCTCGATCCGATGACGGCCGGCCCGGAGGGCAGGCTCCGGATGGTTGAGTGGTCGCTGGAGTGC
This sequence comes from Arthrobacter sp., assembly GCA_031178585.1. The sequence goes on along the minus strand of JAPSIT010000039.1, from coordinate 11,617 downwards.
GGCCTGGACGTCGCCGATCCTGACCTCCTTGATGCCGCCCTGCTGGCAGTCACCAGGTTCAACAACGCAGGCGCCCGGCTCATGGCCGGACATGTCCGCGCACCGGAGCTGCAGGCCCACGCACAGTCGATTTCCGCCAGGGCACTCTTCAACGAGGGCAAGTACCGGGAGGCCGCGGCCCTCCTTGACTCGTGCTGGCTGGAACTGGCCGCCCACCCGGAAGCTCCGCATGTCCTCATGCTCAGGGCGTCCGCGCACCTGGCGCTCGGTAAATCAGCGCAACAGCTTCGGGCCGAGTCGCGCGGCCAGCTGTCAGACGCCGGTCATGACATCCGGTCCTCCTGGCAAGACACCATCCACAACCTGCTCGAGCTTGCCGAGGCCGCCGACCACGAGGGCATCCGGTCGCTGATTGCCGCCCGGACGACTGGCAGGAACGCCTGGGCTGGCACCGACGTATCAGTCAGTGCCCGACCTGCCATGGCCGCAGCTGGTGCGTCTACCGGGCGCGCGGAATCCGGACGTGCGGAATCCATACGCGAAGAACGCGCAGAATCAGATCGCGCCGAGACTCGGCCGGCAGAATCCGCGGCTTCTGGCACGGAGGAAGGCCCTGCGGTCAGCTGGCCCGGTGCGGTGGCTGATGCCATTCAGTCCATCTCGCACGCCCTCCTTGCCCAGGCCCTCGTATCAGCAGGGCTGGCGCACCAGGCACATGCGGCCGCCCTTGCTGCGGCGCCTGCGCGTCCGCTGCAGGCCGGCCTTTACTTTTTCAACGAGTTCGTCCTGACGCGGCTGGTTGCAGCGTCCCTTGCTTCCGGCAACTGGGAATCGGCAGAGCATGAGCTGGCGAGCTCCTCCGTGGAGGAGAACGAGGGAGCCGCCACCTTCGGCGGGGGAATCCAGGTGCTCCGCGGTCTGGGCTTCCTGCGGCAGGGCCAGCTGGAGCGGGCCTACCACGTGCTGCTTCCGGCCGTCGAGGCGCTTCGCATCAACGACCCGCTCCAGCAGTTCCGGTTCGGGGCGGCGCTTGCCTTTTACGCCGCCGCACGGCTGGGGGACGGGGCGCAGGCCCAGCGACTCGAGCAGGATTTGATCGCCGCCCGCCACGCTATGGGGCCCGGCGGGGAACTCCTTGCTGAGGGCTATGCTGCTGCCGCCGCAGAATATCTTGACCGCAAGGGCAGCGGCCTGGCCCGGCTGCGTGAGCTCGCGGCATCGCCCGCCGTCATGGCCCTTCCGGGAATCAGGATGGAGTGCCTGATCCTGTGTTCTGATCTGGGAGACCACACGGTTGCCGATGAAATCGCGACGTTGTCTGACGCCGTCGAGGGACGCTGGGCCGCAGGGTGGCATCAGCTGGCGGAAGCCTGGGCAAGCGGTGACGCAGACATTCTCATGGAGACCGCGGCCGCGCTTGAAGAAGCAGGGCTGGTTAACCTGGCTCGCGAGGCCTATGCCCGGGCCGGTGCCGTCCTGGACGGGGCGGGGGAGCGGCGCCGTGCACGGCAGGCGGTGGCGCACCGCGAAAAATGCGACCAGGAACTCGGCGAACGGTTCCGCGAAAGCCCGTTCGTGGCCTCGGTTCCCAGTGTCCACCTCACACGCCGGGAGCGTGACATAGTGGAGCTGGCGGTCCAGGGGCTGTCCGACCGCGAGATTGCCCAGCAGCTCATGGTCTCGGTGCGGACCGTCGAAGGGCACCTGTACCGCAGCTACGTCAAGCTCGGCGTACGCCGGCGGGATGAACTCGCGCTCGCACTTCCCAAGAAATAGCGCTTCCCAAGACAGAGCTGTGTCCAAAAATCAGCCTGCAGGACGCATGACCTAGCCGGCAGAACGCAGCGCCGAAGCCCGCCCCCGGCCCTGCCTGCGGCACGGTCATGGCCACCTGCGGAAACCAGTAGTCAATTACCTAAAAAAACGAGTACTCGGTACTCGTGCTGCCGGTCACGGTACGCGATTAACTGTTACTGGCAGCGGAAACCGATGGATCAGTTCATTTGCAGAAGCTGCCACCAGACTTACCAGGTCTCGCATGATGCAGTCATACATGATGCAACAGTTTCCGGCCCCCAGGGGTTCGGGTTCAAGCGGGGCCGGCGACGTCAGAGCCTTCTGAGACCGAGGCTCTCCCCCCAGCCGTCGCCGGCCCTTACACGTGCACTCCGGCCACCCAAGCCCAGCGCAGCCGCAGCCCAACCCAGCACAGCCTAAGCCGTCGCCAATACTGCCCTGTGGGACAATTGAGGGGTACCTCAAGGCATCCCAAGGAGTCCCATTGGCCGTAGTAGCAACGCCAACCACGCTGGAACGCGCCCTTCCCGCGATGGACAACGCCGAGGTCCGCAGGATCCGGAACGACTTTCCCGTCTTGGACCAGCTCGTCAACGGCCGCCCCCTGGTTTACCTGGATTCCGGCGCCACCTCGCAGAACCCCTTGAGCGTGATCGAGGCCGAACAGGAATTCTACGAGCAGCGTAATGCTGCGGTGCACCGCGGGGCACACCACCTGGCCGTGGAAGCGACGGAGGCGTTCGAGGACGCCCGGCAGACTGTCGCTGATTTCGTTGGTGCGCAGTACGAGGAAATCGTCTGGACCTCCAACGCGACCGAAGGCCTGAACCTGATCAGCTATGCGCTGTCCAATGCCACCCTGTGGGCCGGGCAGAACCGGGGCGATGCGCGGCTCCGGGAGTTGGCTCTCGGACCCGGAGACGAGATTGTGGTCACCGAGATGGAGCACCACGCGAACCTTATCCCGTGGCAGGAGCTGGCCTTCCGGACGGGCGCGACGCTGCGCTACATTCCCCTTGACGATGCCGGAAAACTGCAGCTGGACCAGGCCTCGGCCATTGTGGGGGAGCGCACCAGGGTTCTCGCCTTCACGCACGCCTCCAATGTGCTCGGCACCATCAACCCGGTCCGGGAGCTTGTGGCCCTGGCACGGCGTGCCGGTGCCTTGGTGGTGCTTGATGCCTGCCAGTCCGCACCGCACCTGTCGCTCAACGTCATGGAGCTGGACGTCGATTTCGCCGTCTTCTCCGGCCACAAGATGCTGGGACCCACCGGCATCGGCGTGCTCTACGGCAAGCAGGACCTGCTGGACGTGCTACCCCCGTTCCTGACCGGCGGGTCGATGATCACCACCGTGAGCATGGAACGGGCCGACTATCTGCCCGCGCCGCAAAGGTTCGAGGCCGGAACGCAGAAAATTTCCCAGGCCGTAGCCCTCGCTGCCGCCGTCAATTACCTCACCGAGACCGGCCTTGACCGAGTGCACCGCTGGGAGTCTGAACTCGGCCAGCGCATGGTGGCCGGGCTTGAAGCCATCGACGGAATCCGTGTTCTCGGCCCGGCTGCAGGCCAGGAGCGTATCGGCCTCGCGGCGTTTGACGTCGCCGGCGTTCACGCGCACGACGTCGGCCAGTTCCTGGATGCGCGCGGCATCGCCGTCCGCGTCGGTCACCACTGCGCCCAGCCGCTGCACCGCCGCCTGGGCCTCACGGCCACCACGCGGGCCAGCGCCTATCTCTATAACACCACCGATGACGTGGATGAATTCCTGGATGCAATGTCCGGGGTCCGCGCCTACTTCCGCGCCTAGTGCGGGCACTCCTGAAGGCAGGTAACGCAGCATGAGCCTTGACCAGCTGTACCAGCAGATCATCCTTGACCACTCCAAAGCGCGCCATGGCAGCGGCCTGTCCGAAAGGGCAGCCCCCGACGGAGCCTCCACCGGACAGTCGCACCAGCTGAATCCTGTCTGCGGTGATGAGGTGACCGTGCGGGTTGCGGTGGACCACGGGACCGTGTCACAGGTGGCGTGGGACGGGGCCGGCTGCTCCATCTCCATGGCGTCGGCATCTGTCCTCAGCGAGATGGCGGAAGGCATGTCCGTGGACGAACTGCGCGACGTGATCGGCAGCTTCCGGGACGTCCTCCGTTCGCGGGGCAAAGTGCAGGCGGATCCCGAGGTGCTGGGTGACGCCGCTGCGTTCGAAGGTGTAGCCCGCTACGCAGCGCGGGTGAAGTGCGCCATGATCTCCTGGGTGGCGGTGGAGGATGCACTCAACCAGGCAGCCTAGCTGCAAAGCCAGACGAAACAGCTACCGGGCAGGCGGCCCGGCTGTACAACCAGTGTTTGGCTGTCCAGCCGGAGCAGCCCGCTAGCCGAACAGGCCTGCGATACCGATGCCGGCCGTGGCGGCGCCCAGAACCATGGACACCGCCACCAGCACGACGTGGACGGTAAGGAATTTCGTGGCCTTCCCGGCGGCGTCCCGCGCCCTCGGGTCCTTCATCACGCGGCGCAGAAACTGCGGCCAGACTACGAGCGACCAGACACCCGCGATGATCAGAATCCAGGCCAGAAGAGCGGGGATTTCCATCGCCTAGTGGCTTTCGAGCCAGGCCTGGGCCTGCTGGGACTGGATGTTCAGCGCCTTGCCGACCATAGGTTCGGCCGCCTCGGCGATCTTGCCGCCGAGGAACGGCACGGAGGACGTGACGTTGCCCTCGAGCTCAACGCGGGTGCTGCCGCCGTCCGCGACGAGCCGCTGGACAGCAGAGACGTCGATCGGAGCGCCGGCAATCTTGAGGGAAATGTTGCTCTGCCGGGAGCCGTCAGCCGCCGGGGCGTCCCACGTCTCCACCTGCGTCACCTTCAGGGTGTCGCCCACGAACTTGCGGGCGATCTCCGGGAGGCGGGTGGTGGGCAGGGTGCGCACGGAGGTGGTGCTGAAAGCTCCGGCAAGGTCACCGTCCACCGTGAAGGACTCGAGCTTGCCGCCCACGTGTTCGCTGGTGTGACGCTGGAAGTCCTCGTTCGTGAAAACGGCGGTGACGCTGTCGACGCCGTGGGGAAGGGTAGTGGATGCACTCAGTGCCATGGATCCTCCATTGGGTGGGGTCAGAACGCTTTTTGCTCCACACATCCTACGGGGTTGCTTGGGTCTCCTTGGCATTGGGCTCTTTTGCGGCAGACGCCGTCCCTGACTCGCCGCCCGGCTCCTGGCCTGACACTTCAGCAGCGGCCATTTTCCTGGCGGCTGCGGTGATGTTGCGCGACATCGCCGGAAATATGAGGCTGTGGAACGGCAAAACGGCCAGCCAGTAGAGGCGCCCGCTGAGGCCCTTGGGGAAGAAAATGGCCCGCTGGCGGTAGCGGCTCCCGGTCCCGTCGGGCTCCACGGACAGCTCCAGCCAGGCGCGGCCCGGAGCGCGCATCTCTGCCCGCAGCCGGAGCAGCCGGCCGCGGTCGATCCGTTCCACCCGCCACCAGTCCACGACCTCACCGGTGACGAGGCGGTGGGGATGCCTGCGGCCCCGGAGCAGGCCTGCCCCGCCGGAGAGCTTGTCCAACCAGCCGCGCACGCTCCACGCAAGCGGTAGCGAGTACCAGCCGTTGCGCCCGCCGATGCCCTCGATGACAGTCCATACGTCGCCAGGGCCGGCGTCGCTGGAGAACGTCCGTTCGTCCACATACACTTTGTGCCCGGCCCACTCGGGGTCGCTCGGCAGCGGGTCGGCGTCTGCGCCGGCGTTCGCCCACGTCGTCTCCACCTGCGCATCCCGTTCCTTGCCGAGCGCAAGGGCGACGGCCTTGCGGTAGCCGGTCAGTCCGCCGTCGGGCATTTTGATGTAGGTGTCGATATCGCGTTCGGCGGAGACGGCGTCGTGCTGCAGGGACTGCACTAAGGGCACGGACATTGACAGCGGTATCGGGGTCACGAGCGCCACCCAAAGCCCGGCGAGCCTGGGGGCGGGGATGGGGAGCGCCAGGACAAGCCGCGGGGGCAGCCCCGCTTCGGCTGCGTACTCCTTCATCATGCCGGCATAGCTCAGGACGTCCCGGGAGCCGATGTCGAAGCTCCGGTTGAGGGGCTCGGCCAGGGCTGCCGCGCCGACGAGGTAATGCAGCACATCCCGCACGGCGATCGCCTCGATCCGGTTCCGTACCCAGCTGGGGGCCGGCATGACCGGGAGCGTTTCCGAGAGGTGCCGGATCATTTCGAAGGATGCTGAACCGGATCCGATCACCACACCGGCCTGGAACACGATGGCGTCCACCGGGCCGGACAGGAAGACCTCGCCCACGGCCTCCCGTGAGCGCATGTGCGTGGACAGCCTGGTGTTGCGGGGGTGCAGGCCGCCCAGGTACACGATCCGCTGCACACCGGCGACCGCAGCGGAATTGGCGACAAGTTCCGCCATGGCCTTCTCCTTGGCTTCGAAGCCGGACCCCGCCGCCATCGAATGCACCAGGTAGTAGAGGACGTCCACCCCTTTCAGGGCTTCCTCGAGCGCGGCGGCGTCGTCGAGGCTGGAACGCACCAGCTCCACGTCGTCGAACCACGGCACGCCGGCGATCTTCTCGGGGGAGCGCACCAGCACCTTGACCCGGTGCCCTGCAGCAAGCAGGCGGGGAACCAGCCGGCCGCCGATATAGCCCGTGGCGCCGGTGACAAGCACCGTCCGCCCGCTCTTGCCGGGTTCGCTGTTTTCTGCCCTGTTTTTTGCCCAGCGGGCGTGCGTGCTGCTGCTGTTTCCGGTCTGGTCGCTCACGGGAGTCTCCTAGGATGGCGGCTATGCTGGGCCCAACATCACCTGGTAAGCAAGCGTAGCAATGGCCGCGCGCAGCCGGGGCGTGCTGGCAGCCGGATGCGGGCATGCAGCCGGGCCCCGGGCAGGGGTAGGCTGGGAGCACCCGGCATTCTCGCGAATTCCGGGTTTTCGTGTTGCCTGTGTTCCCCGTGAATACTCCAGTTCGACGTGAATCCTCCAGGAGATCCAGCCATGAGCCCCACCGGCCCGTCCCTTAGCGGCCTGCGACGCGCCCTTGCCGCAGACAAGACTTTTGCCCGCGTGCAGGCGGAGGCCTCCCGCAGCTTCGGCATCCGCAGCGAGGACTACCAGATCAGCGCCCCCGCTGGCCTGCGCGCGGTGCTGCTGGCCGAGATGGCGGAAGGGCTGGAGAACGCCGACGGCGGTACGGGCATTGTGCTTGCGGTGACGGCCACCGGCCGCGAGGCCGAGGATCTCGCCGCCGCTCTGCGCGCCTACCTGCCCGCCGACGCCGTGGCGGAGTTCCCGAGCTGGGAGACCTTGCCGCACGAGCGGCTGTCGCCGCGCTCCGACACCGTGGGGCGGCGGCTCTCGGTGCTGCGCCGTCTGGCGCACCCGGAGACCGCGACGGCGGGACCCCTGCGGGTGGTGGTGGCACCGGTGCGCGCCGTGGTCCAGCCGATCGTGGCCGGCCTGGGCGAGCTTGTACCGGTCACTTTGAAGGTGGGCCAGGATGCGCCCTTCAACGATGTCATCCGAAGCCTCGCCGACGCTGCCTACGCCCGGGTGGACATGGTGACGCACCGAGGCGAGTTCGCCGTCCGCGGCGGCATCCTGGACGTCTTCCCGCCCACCGAAGACCACCCCATCCGTGTGGAGTTCTTCGGCGACGAGGTGGACCAGATGCGCTGGTTCGCCGTCGCCGACCAGCGCTCGCTGTCCTCACCCGGTCTCCACCACCCCACGGAGCTTCATGCGCCGCCGTGCCGTGAAGTGCTCATCACGCCGTCGGTGATGTCCCGGGCAGCAACCCTTAAGTCGCAGCTTCCGGCAGCGGCGGACATGCTGGAGAAGATTGCCGGTGGCATTGCCGTGGAAGGCATGGAGTCCCTCGCGCCGGTGCTCGTTGACGCCATGGTGCCCCTCATGGAGCAGCTGCCTGCGGGATCCATCTCCGTGGTGATCGAACCGGAAAAGGTCCGCACCCGCGCCCACGACCTCGCCGCCACCAACGAGGAGTTCCTGGAAGCGGCGTGGTCCACGGCCTCGGACGGCGGCACCGCGCCTCTGGCGCTGGACACAGTTTTGGGTGCCCAGGCCTCGGCGGCCCTGCATTCGGCCAGTTTCCGGTCCCTGACCGAAACCCGCTCCGCGGCCCTCCAGCATGGCGTGTCCTGGTGGTCCATCACCTCACTGGCCACGGACGAAGAGCTGACGGACATCGACGTGCTCAACCTGCATGCCCGAGAGCCGCGCGGCTACCAAGGCGACGTCGCGGAGATGATGGATTTTATCGGCTCCCATGTGCGGGACCAGTGGCGGATCGTGGTGGCCACGGAAGGCCCGGGGCCGGCACAGCGCCTGGCCGAGCTGTTCCACGAGGCTGACATCCCCTGCGCACGCGTGGAGTCCCTGGACCACGACCCCCAACCGGGCATCATCGAGGTGACCACTGCCGCCGTCGGACGCGGTTTTGTCCTGGACGGCCTGAAGCTTGGCCTGCTCACGGAAGCCGATCTGCTCGGACGGACGTCGGCGGCCTCCACGAAGGACATGCGCCGCATGCCGTCCAAGCGGCGGAACGCGGTAGATCCGCTGCAGCTGCTGGCCGGGGACCACGTGGTGCACGAACAGCACGGCATCGGCAGGTTCGTGGAACTGATTCAGCGCAAGGTCGCCGGGGGAGGGGACGGCGTCCGCGAATACCTGGTGCTGGAGTACGCACCGTCCAAGCGCGGGGCGCCCGGTGACAGGCTGTTCGTTCCCACCGACCAGCTGGACCAAGTCACGCGCTACGTGGGCGGTGATGCGCCGGTCCTCAGCAAGATGGGCGGCGCCGACTGGGCCAGCACCAAATCCAAGGCCCGCAAGGCCGTCAAGGAGATCGCCGGCGAGCTCATCCGGCTGTACTCCGCGCGGATGGCCTCCCGCGGGCACGCCTTCGGCCCGGACAGCCCGTGGCAGCGCGAACTGGAAGAAGCCTTCCCGTACGTGGAGACCCCGGACCAGCTGACCACCATCAATGAGGTCAAGGCGGACATGGAGCGGGAAATCCCCATGGACCGGCTGGTGTCCGGCGATGTCGGCTACGGCAAGACAGAAATCGCCGTCCGTGCCGCGTTCAAGGCTGTGCAGGACGGCAAGCAGGTGGCCGTCCTCGTGCCCACCACCCTGCTGGCGCAGCAGCACTACGAGACGTTCACCGAGCGGTTCTCCGGTTTCCCGCTCAGCGTGAAGCCGCTGTCCCGCTTCCAAAGCTCGAAGGAGGCCAAGGAAACAGCGGAGGGCGTGAAGAACGGGACCGTGGACGTCGTCATCGGCACCCACCGGCTCCTCTCGAAGGACTTTGGCTTCAAGGACCTGGGACTCGTCATTGTGGACGAGGAGCAGCGCTTCGGCGTGGAACACAAGGAGGCGCTCAAGAAGATGCGCACCAACGTGGACGTCCTCGCCATGAGCGCCACCCCGATTCCCCGTACGCTGGAAATGTCCCTGACCGGGATCCGCGAAACCTCCACCCTGGCCACACCCCCGGAGGAGCGCCATCCGGTGCTGACATACGTGGGGCCGTACACGGACAAGCAGACCTCGGCGGCGATCCGCCGCGAACTGATGCGTGAGGGCCAGGTCTTCCTGGTGCACAACCGCGTCTCCACCATCGAGCGTACGGCGGCCAAGATCCGCGAACTCGTCCCGGAAGCGCGGGTGGAGGTGGCCCACGGCAAGATGTCCGAGAGCCGGCTGGAGCAGATTATCGTGGACTTCTGGGAGCGGCGCTTCGACGTGCTGGTATGCACCACCATCATCGAGACAGGCCTGGACATCTCCAACGCCAACACCTTGATCGTGGACGGCGCGGACAAGTACGGCCTGTCGCAGCTGCACCAGCTCCGCGGCCGGGTGGGACGCGGACGCGAGCGGGCATACGCCTACTTCCTGTATCCCTCCGAGAAGCCGCTGGGTGAAGTTGCCCTGGAGCGGCTCAAGGCTGTCGCCACCCACAACGAGCTCGGCGCGGGCATGCAGCTGGCCATGAAGGACCTGGAAATCCGCGGGGCGGGCAACCTGCTCGGCGGCGAACAGTCCGGCCACATCCAGGGTGTCGGCTTCGATCTCTACATCCGGCTGGTGGGCGAAGCCGTGGCGGACTACCGCGGCGAGGCCGAGGAAAAGGCCGCAGAAATGAAGATCGAGCTGCCGGTCAATGCCCACCTGCCGCACGACTACGTTCCGGGTGAACGGCTCCGGCTGGAGGCCTACCGCAAGCTGGCCGCTGCGCTCACGAACGAGGCGATCGACGAGGTGCTCGCCGAACTCGTGGACCGCTACGGTGAGCCGCCGCTGCCGGCGCAAAACCTCGTAGCGGTTGCGAGGTTCCGGGTGGGTGCGCGTGAAGCCGGCCTGTCCGACGTTGCCCTGCAGGGAAACTTCATCAGGTTCTCTCCCGCGCAGCTCCCCGAGTCCAAGACCATGCGGCTGAACCGCATGTACCCGGGCGCCCAGTCCAAGCCTGCCCTCGACGCCGTGCTTATCCCGAAACCGAAGACAGCCAGGATCGGCGGGCGGGACCTCCAAGACGCCGAGATCCTGGAATGGGCCAACGGAGTGATCCGGAACATTTTCTCCGACGCCCCGCTTGCCGCGCCGGCAATGGGCAGCTGAGCAGATGATGGGAGGACACCACGCCGCGTCAGGTGCCGCGGCGTGGGTGGCCGTTGTCTCGACGGGGCCGTATGCGTTTGGCTGGTATCCGCTGGACGCCACCGGCGTGCTGATCGGCGGCATGGCGACGGCGGGAACCGCCCTGGTGTGCGACTGGGACCACCGCTCCAGCACCATCGCGCACTCGCTGCCGCCGCTGTCCAATGCCATTGCGCGGGGCATCGAGAACGCCAGCGGAGGGCACCGCCAGGGCACGCACTCGGTCCTGGGAGCGGCGTTCTTCGTCGTGCTCGCCGCGACGGCCGGCCAGATCCAGCTGCAGACCAGCTGGGGTCTGCTGTCCGTGGGCGCCGGGCTGCTGTGCATGTTCATGATCAACATCGCTGCCAAGGCGCTCAAGCTGTTTCCTAAGTCAGGCTTCATCAGCAACTGGATCTTTGCCCTGGCCATGGCAGGGCTTGTGATGTGGTTCGCCCCCGATCAGTGGACCTGGCTGCCGGTGTCCATGCTGATCGGCGTCGTCGTCCACATTGTCGGTGACCTCGTCACCACAGGCGGCGTGCCCCTGCTGTGGCCGCTGGTCATCAAGCCGCCGAAGGTGCTGCGGCGGCTTCCTTTGCTGAAAAACATCTGGCGCCCGAACGGAGCGCTGTCCATTCCGCTTCTCGGACGGGCAGGCTCTCGGCGGGAGTGGCTGGTGCTCATCCCGGTGAGCGCATACGCCATGGTGGGCATGAGCCTCGCGGCCTGGACGCTGGCAGGCACCCACTATCCTGCCGTCCTTGCGCTCCTGGGGCGGCTCGCCGGCGCACTGCCCGGCGTGCCCTGACACGAGGCTTAAAAAGGACCGCAGCCCCGGAACGTTCCGGGGGCTGCGGTCTCTAAGCGGTTAACGGCTCGGTGTCGGCTGGCAGGCTCAGTGCTCGCCGGCGGAGTCTGAGCGGCCCGTGATGGTCTGCGGGATCCAGTAGGCGAGGGCGAACAGGCCAAGGCACACAGCCATCGGCCACGGGTTGTCCAGCGTCAGGAAGGTCAGCGAGTAAATGGCTCCCAGGAACAGGGCCATCATCACTACGAACAGGAAAACGCTGGTGACCAGGCTGTTCTCGTTCTGGGGTGTCTGAACCTGCGCGTCGATCTTGCTGGACATTCATTCCTCCTCGGCCCC